>NZ_FMYP01000076.1:711-16771 GCF_900096565.1 Williamwhitmania taraxaci | reverse complement strand
TGTCAACAGGATAATGAGAGGCGTGTCAACGAAGTATCTACAGAACTATTCGAATTGGTTTGTCGCGGTAGAAAGGGCAAAGAAGGAGAAATCCTCACCGGAAAAGGTAGGCCGGCAGCTGTTGAAACGCTACCAAGCATGGGATCTATTTACAAACATTGAAGCGCATTACAAGAGTTTCATACAAGCCTACTCAGAGCGCACCTACCGATGTCCAGTGAAACGGTCGTGGAAGTCGCAAAATTGGAATAGTGGAGTAATTCAGGTTAGTGCAGCATTTTAATGCTAACAAAATATTATCAACAACATTTTTTTAGATTACAGCCTAGCTAATTTGATTGGTAACTCACTAAAGTTTACTCCTGATGGTTATGTGGAATGGGGATATACTAAAGAGGAAGGCTACTTACAGTTCTATGTGCGCGATACAGGTATTGGGATAGAAACTGCGTTGCACCACCGAATCTTTGATCGTTTTTCTCAGGATGGACAATCGCTTCCGAATAAAGGTGGAGGGGTAGGTTTGGGCTTGGCTATTTGCAAAGCACTCGTAGAGATGTTTGGCGGAAAGATTTGGTTGAGTTCAGAAGTCAATGGTGGAACAACCTTTTATTTCACCATTCCGATAGAGTATAAAGCAGATAAGATTGGTACGGAAAATGTTGGCATATTACCCAATTGGTCCGGAAAACTGATTCTAATTGTTGATAAACATCCAGCATCTGCAACGGAATTACTCCATTTGATTAAACCCACTTTGGCTGTAATTACCATAGCTAAGACACTTAAAGAGGCTATTCGGAATTGCTTTCCAGCAAATCACTATAATACTATTCTTTTTAATGTAGATGATTTTGATCTCGACAGTCCTGGTTTTGATGAATTTTTAATCCGGTGTGCGGGTAAAACGCCCATGATTGCCTATGGCAGAAGCCTTGACGAGGAGGCATTCGCCATACTGCAGGCGAAGGGTTTCGTTTTCTGGCTGAAATCCCCCGTAGAGTCAGAGCTACTTGTTGCCGCTATTCGACGCTTTATCAACTAGATGGTGACCTGTTTATTGTGGTGCTAGTGTTTGTATTATAGACATATGTGAGATTTGTGGGCGATATATTGTTTGTCCTGTTGACAAAAAACGTTGGGTAATCCTACCCTTTTTACTAAATTTGCCCGCATTATGCCACACGCTAAACCTGTATCTCCCAATGGTTAATTTCTTCACTAAAGATGGTGGGGTCGTATTCGCGGTAGAATCCACGATCGCCCCTTCGCCTCACGACATAGCCAAGTTGGTTTGGCTCTTCGACAAAGCCGAGTATCTTTCTTCAGAAAGGGTGCCCGGCTTTTTTGTTGGACCTCGAAAGGAAATGGTTACTCCCTGGAGCACAAATGCGGTTGAAATTACCCAGAATATGGGCGTTGATGGAATCATCCGTATCGAGGAGTTCTTTCAAGTGGAGGATGAGCAAGCACGCTTCGACCCAATGCTTCAACGCTTATACCGAGAACTTGGGCAGCAGCTGTTTACCATCAATAAATTGCCCGAGACTATTAAGTATATCGATAGCATTAGCGAATATAACAAGAGCGAAGGACTGGCCCTTTCGCCTGAGGAGGTTGACTACCTTGAGCAGCTGAGCACAAAGCTGGATAGGAAGCTCACCGATAGCGAAGTGTTTGGTTTTAGCCAGGTAAACTCGGAGCATTGCCGCCACAAGATATTCAATGGTGTTTTCATTATAGATGGGGTCGAAAAGCCAAGCACGCTCTTTGCGCTCATAAAAAAAACATCCAAAGAGAATCCAAATCGCATCGTTTCGGCCTATAAGGATAACGTTGCCTTTGTCGGAGGACCCATTGTTGAGCAGTTTGCCCCAGCCAGTCAGAATAAACCTGATTTCTTTGAGGTAAAGAACTATGAAAGTGTAATTTCATTAAAAGCCGAAACCCATAATTTCCCTACTACCGTTGAGCCATTCAATGGTGCCGCAACTGGCACAGGTGGCGAGATTCGCGATCGCATGGCAGGAGGAAAGGGAAGTCTTCCTATTGCCGGAACAGCGGTTTACATGACCTCCTATCCTCGTTCGGAGGTTGGGAAACCATGGGAAGAGAATATTGAGCCGCGCAAGTGGCTTTACCAAACGCCAGCTGAGATTTTAATAAAAGCCTCCAATGGTGCCAGCGATTTCGGAAACAAGTTTGGCCAACCCCTTATTTGTGGGAGTTTACTAACCTTCGAACACGTTGAGAAGCAAAAGCATTTTGGTTTCGATAAGGTAATTATGCTAGCCGGTGGTGTTGGTTATGGTAAGCGAGCCGATAGCCTAAAGGATATTCCGGTAAAAGGCCAAAGTTTGGTCGTTATGGGTGGCGATAACTACCGAATTGGTATGGGCGGAAGCGCTGTATCGTCCGTGGCAACTGGCCAGTTTTCCAATGCCATTGAGTTGAATGCTGTTCAGCGCTCCAACCCCGAAATGCAAAAGCGGGTATGTAATGCCATTCGAGCTATGGTGGAACTCGATAAAAACCCCATTGTATCCATTCACGATCACGGTGCTGGAGGCCACTTAAATTGCCTCTCGGAGTTGGTTGAAGCCACTGGCGGTAATATTGATATCTCAAAGTTACCTGTTGGTGATCAAACGCTTTCGGCCCGCGAAATAGTGGGTAATGAATCGCAAGAGCGAATGGGCCTCGTGCTCAACAAACAGGATGTTAAGTTGCTTCGGGAGATATCCGAGCGCGAGCGGGCACCCATGTATGTTGTGGGCGAAACTACCGACAATCATCAGTTTAAATACGAGAACAGCATTACCGGTGAAAAGCCCATCGATTTGCAGGTAGAGGATATGTTTGGTAATCCACCAAAGACCATACTGAAAGACATTACCGTTGCTACAAACTTTGCCGATTTAAGCTACGATCCACAAAACGTGCTCACCTATCTGCAGAACGTGCTCACGCTAGAGGCGGTGGCATGCAAGGATTGGCTAACCAATAAGGTAGATAGATCGGTAACTGGAAAGGTTGCCAAGCAGCAGTGCTGCGGTGAAGTTCAGCTGCCCCTAAATAATGTGGGGGTTGTTGCCCTCGATTACCAAGGCGTAAAAGGTATCGCTACCTCCATTGGTCATGCCCCGGTAGCGGGAATGGTCGATGCTGCAGCCGGAAGTGTCCTCTCCATTGCCGAGGCACTTACAAACCTGGTGTGGGCTCCTGTCGAAGGGGGAATAAAGGGTGTATCGCTCAGCGCAAACTGGATGTGGCCTTCAAAGAATCCGGGTGAGGATGCCAGGCTCTATGCCGCAGTTGAGGCCGTTAGCCAATTTGCTATTGAGCTGGGGGTGAATATCCCCACAGGGAAAGATAGTCTCTCCATGACCCAGAAATACCCATCCGGTGAGGTTGTCTTTTCGCCCGGAACGGTTATCATAAGCTCTGTTGCTGAGGTTACCAACATCCGTAAGGTGGTGGAGCCAGTTATGGTTAAAAATGTAAACTATCCACTTTACTACATCGATTTTGCCGGAAATAACAATTTCGAGTTGGGTGGTAGCTCCTTTGCTCAAACATTAGGTGCGCTGGGAAACCATGTTCCTACGGTAGACAATGGAAAATACTTTGCTTCAGTTTTCAATACATTACAGGACGCAATTAAGAAGGATCTTATTGTTGCCGGTCACGATATCTCTGCCGGTGGACTGGCGGTTACTCTGCTTGAGATGTGTTTCCCGAATTCCATCAACGGTGCCAATGTAGACCTTACCGCATTTTCGGAACAAGATTTAATCAGGTTGCTATTTAGCGAAAAGCCTGCTGTAGTTGTTCAAACCGATAACGAAGCGGCCTTGGTTGAACTACTCTCCTCGAATGGCGTTACGCACTATAAGCTAGGGGCACCATCCAATAATAGAAGCCTTTCCATCGCAACGAACTCTACGCAATTGGTTTTTGATATCGACACGCTGCGTGATGTTTGGTTTCGGCCATCGTTTTTGCTCGACAAGCTGCAAACTAAGCCTGAGTTAGCCTTTGATCGATTTAAAAGCTATAAGTTTCATTCGTTAGAGTTTTCATTCCCTAAAACATTCACAGGAAAGACCCTGTGGGAGGGAATTGATCTGAAACGCAGCGTTAAGAGCGGGGTAACTGCTGCTATTATTCGCGAAAAGGGCGTCAATGGCGATCGCGAAATGGCGTGGAGCTTGCACATTGCAGGGTTCGATGTGAAGGATGTGCATATGACCGACCTGATTACAGGGAGGGAAAATCTTGAGGATGTCTCCATGATTGTGTTTGTGGGTGGATTCTCCAACTCCGACGTGCTTGGTTCGGCCAAGGGCTGGGCTGGAGCGTTTCTCTATAACCCCAAAGCGAAAGCGGCCTTGGATAAATTCTATGCTCGCCCCGATACGCTAAGTCTTGGCGTTTGCAACGGTTGTCAGCTCATGGTTGAGCTTGGCTTGATAAATCCTTCGGACGATAAGAAGCCTAAGATGCACCACAATGAGTCTGGGAAGTTTGAGTCCGCATTCCTTTCGGTAGATGTGTCGGAGTCCAACTCAATTATGCTGCAAGGGCTTGCTGGTTCTCGGTTAGGTATCTGGATTGCGCACGGAGAGGGTCGATTTTCTTTCCCATATACAATCGACAACTATATTATTCCTATTGCCTATACCGGTTGTTGCTATCCTGCAAATCCAAATGGCTCACCAGCAGGTGCAGCAGCAATTGGCTCACCCGATGGACGGCATTTAGCCATAATGCCACACCTTGAGCGTTCCATTTATCCTTGGCAGTGGGCATACTGCCCCTCCGAACATAAGCTTGATGAGGTAACACCATGGGCCATGGCATTTAGAAATGCTTTTATCTGGATATCCGCGACGAAGCGTTAGCGTTATAACGTATTGTTATTCAATGGTTCGGACAGTATTTGTTCGAACCGTTTTGTTTTTTTAGTCTCTTTAAAATATTTAGAATCTAAAGATGCTGATAGTTTCCGGTTGCAATGCTTTTTTTGTTTTTTTCAGAAACTCGCCGGTAGGAGTGTCGGATTTCTACGATTAATTATATCTTTACACCCCTTTTTTAACAAATAAAACTGCTATGGGTGCATTTCATGCCTACGATATTCGTGGAATTTACAACAGCGACTTTAACAAGGACGATGTTTATCGAATTGGGTTTTTTCTGCCGAGATTACTTGGTGTAGATAAGGTTCTTGTGGGCCGTGACGTACGTGTCTCCTCTCCTGAAATATATGAATACCTAACCAAGGGGATTACCGATGCCGGTGCCGATGTGTACTCCATTGGGATTTCGACTACTCCAATGGTTTACTATTCTACCGCTCGCTACAATTTTAAAGCTTCGGTACAGATTACCGCATCACACAACCCTAAAGAGTATAACGGATTAAAGGTTTCTCGTGAAAACGCTTTGCCAGTTGGATACGATACTGGACTTGGCGAGTTGGAAACACTTATCAAGACAGGAACAGTGGTTGTGGCTGCAAAGAAGGGCGAAATTCACCTGCTCGACGTTAAAGAGGAGTATTTGACATTCCTTAAGAAATACATTGGGGACTATTCCAACCTAAAAATGGCAATCGACTGTTCCAATGGAATGGCTGCCCTCCTGATTAAGGATATTTTAGGTGATGTTCCAAGCTATATTTACGACGAACTCGATGGCACATTTCCAAACCATGAGGCAAATCCATTGGTGCAGGAGAATGTTGTCGACCTTAAGGCTCTTGTCAAAAAAGAAAAGGCCGATATCGGGGTGATCTTTGATGGCGATGCCGACCGTGTAATGTTTGTGGACGAGAATGGTCGCTTTATTTCACCTGACCTTATAATTGCACTTCTTGGTCACTACTTTCTCGAGGAGAGAGGCATGAAGGGCGATGTGCTTATTGATATCCGAACCTCGAAAGCGGTTCCTGAATACCTGGCTCGCTTTGGTGCCCACGTGCAGATGTGGCGCGTAGGTCGTGCTTTTGCTGCGCACAAGCTACGCGAGATTGATGGTATTTACGGCGGCGAGCTGGCTGGTCACTACTACTTCAAAGAGTTTTTCTTCTCCGACTCTGGTCTCTTGGCCTGTTTGCTCGTGCTCAACGTGGTTAGCCGCATGAAGCGTGAGGGCCGATCACTGTCTCAAGTAATTGCTGGGATTGAAACCTATGCAAACTCCGGCGAACTAAACTTCCGCCTCGAGAGCAAAAAAGAGGCAATGGATGCCGTTAAGGAATACTTCGACAAGACCGAGCAGCCAACCGCATTTTTCGATTTCGATGGCTATCGAGTAGAGTTTGCCGATTGGTGGTTTAATATCCGACCTTCGAACACCGAACCATACCTAAGGTTTATTGCCGAAGCAAAAACAACAGAGATGCTGGAAGAGAAGGTAAAGGTGGTAAGAGAAATAATTGGGCGATTTAAGTAATAGTTTCTATCATACGTCAAAAAGGGGTCGGGTTTTAATCCGGCCCCTTTTATTATCGGTTGCTTTGTCCTAAATTTGATTGGATTATTAATACAGATACTATGCTAAGAAACTATCCTATTTCAGTTAGAATTGCCATGCTACTCGCAATGGTTCTGATATTCGTATTAATCGTTTCTTCGGCGTTTTGGTATGGAATGAATACCATTCGTGATCTTGGAATCCAATCTACTGAAACACGAATGCTTGATGGACAACGGGATAAAATTAAGGTGGCTACGCACTCTGTTGCCTTGTTGTTGCAAAAGTCTATTAATCCGGCACTTTCACAAAGCAAGCAAGATTCTGTGCTCCGAAACTTGGTTGATCAAATTCGATTTGAGGCCGATGAGTCGGGCTACTTTTTCATTTACAGAGGAACGGTTAACGTTGCTCTTCCTACAAAGAAAGAGCGTGTGGGGAAAGACTTGGCTGCTACTGCTGACGTAAATGGAATCCTATTTGTAAAAGAACTATTCAGACAGGCTTCCAGCGGTGGCGGATTTGTTGAGTATGTCTTTCCTAAACCAGGAAAAGGCGATGTTGCAAAAATTAGTTACTCGGAGATGATTCCTGGCACTGAAACATGGATAGGAACAGGCGTTTACGTCGATAATGTGGATGATGCGCGACAAGAGATTCGACAGAGCATTCAGTCGTTTTCATCTCGACTTTTGATTGGAATTGGAATAGGGCTGGGTTTAGTTCTTGTGTTAGTCATCATTCCATCCAGTCTGGCTATTCGCAGGAGCATTACCAAACCAATAAATGAAGCGTTAAAATCAGTAGAAAAGGTTGCCCAAGGCGACTTGACAGTCGTTTTAAACGATAACTATAATGATGAAGTGGGGATGTTGAATCGATCCTTGATGAAAATGGTGGATCAGTTAAGGGGTATTGCTGAGCAGGTTAAGAGTTCCGCTGTCTTCTTGGCCTCAAATGGCGGCGAGTTAAAATCGGCCGTGGAGCAGATGGCTCAAGGGGCAAGCGAGCAAGCTTCAGGAACGGAAGAGGTTGCTGCTTCCATGGAGCAGATGGAAGCCAATATTCGACAGGCCTCCGATAATGCCAGTCAAACAGAAAAAATGGCTGTTCAAGCCGCATTGCAGGCAACAGAAAGTGGCGAAGCGGTGCAGCAAGCAGTAGAGGTAATGCGCAGTATTGCCGATAAAATTTCTGTAGTGGAGGATATTTCACGTCAAACTAATTTGCTTGCCCTTAATGCAGCCATTGAGGCAGCTAGGGCAGGTGAGCATGGCCGTGGTTTTGCTGCCGTGGCGCAAGAGGTTAAAAAACTTGCCGAACGCGCCCAAGCCGCTTCGGCCGAAATAAATGAACTTTCAAGAAAGAGCACCGAGGTTTCCGAAAAGGCTGGTTTAATCATTCAGGGCCTTGTACCGAATATTCAGCGTACTGCTAACTTAGTTCAGGAGATATCGGCTTCGGCCAAGGAGTTGTCGGTGGGAGCCGACGAGGTAAGCAAGTCGGTAAACCAATTCGATCAGGTAGCCCAACAAAATGCTTCCTCTTCGGAAGAGATAGCCGCTACTGCCGAAAATCTATCCAAACAAGCCGACAACCTCAATGAACTAACCCAATTCTTTAAGGTATAAGGGTTAATTGCAATTTCTATTAAATTACTTGTGCAACTATTCTTATGGTTAGGATAATTGTGTCTGTTAAATATTTTCTCAGTCACAAAAAAAGCGTTCCTTTGCAGTGCATTGGTAACCGCAAGGTTATAATAGGGAATCCCGTTAAATTCGGGGGCTGTACCCGCAGCTGTAAGTCTCAAATGCCTATTGTATTACGTCACTGTTTCGGTAAATCGATAATGGGAAGACACACTAGGAGAGACGAGCCAGAAGACCTGCCATTGTTTTAATACTTTCGGGAATAAAGGTGAATAATGAAAAAACAACTCTTTTTGATTGGGGCTATCGTCCTGCTGCTATCTTCGATTTTAACCTCCTGTGGGGGTAATTCCAATTCAAATACCGACTCTGGTTTCGTTGAAGTCCCGCTTAAATATGCTCGTCTTTTTAGAGTGTTCAAAAGCCATGATGTTACACGAATCGATTTGATAAACCCTTGGGATACCGCCGTTCTACTGAAACGATACTACCTCGTTCCCAAGGATGCTGCGTCAACTAACGTTCCAGTTGATGGGGAGGTTATCGATGTTCCACTCAAACGTATGGCTTGCGCATTTGCTACTGAGATATGCTATGCCGAGCAACTTGGACTTCTCGATGCCATTGTTGGCGTTTCGGAGAAGCAGTATATTACAAATAAATATATGCTTTCGCGAATCGAGAAAGGGTTTGTGTCCGAGATTGGCCCAGCGATGGCAGTGAACCTCGAACAGTTAATAAAGATTTCTCCCGATATTTTCTTCGTCTCTCCCTTTAAGGATAATAAGTATGGTCCGGTTGAGGCTTCTGGTGTTCCCCTCGGAATCGTTTCGGCCTACTTGGAGACACACCCGTTGGGCCGAGCCGAATGGGTCAAGTTTATGGCTCTCTTTTTTGGCAAGGAGCAAGAGGCCAATAAGAATTTCTCCGAGATTGAAGTCCGTTACAAAGCGTTGGTGGCGAAAGCAAAGGAGGCTACCTTGCTTCCTACCGTGTTTGCAAGTAAACCTTACCAAGGTATATGGTATGTGTCGCCGGGAAATAGCTATATGGCACAGCTCTTTGCCGATGCGGGAGCACGCTATCTATATGCCGATCGGAAAAGCCAAGGACCTATTCCCTTCGACTTCGAAACGGTGTATAAGCAAGCGGTTCATGCCGATTTTTGGGTTGTATTAGAGAATTACCAAGGGGTGTATTCCTATCAAACTATGAAGGATGAGTATGCATCTTATGCCGACTTTGATGCCTTTAAGGCCCGTAAGGTGGTCTTCTGCAATACCAATAACACCGCCTACTACGACGAGGGGCTGCTCAGACCGGATGTTCTGCTGTCGGATCTCTTAAAAGCGTTTCACCCCGAATTGATGGAGGGCTATAATCCCGTGTATTTTGATATATTGAAGCAAGAGAAGCCATGAAAACAGGAAGATTAGCACTACTCCTAATTCTTGGGATTTTTGTTCTTACGGCGCTAAATCTGAGTCTAGGATCGGTATCTATTCCATTGAAGTGGGTGTTTGCTGCGCTTACTGGAAATGAAGACACCCCTGTAGTATATGCGAATATACTAATGAAATCGAGGTTACCGCAAACTATAACCGCAGCGTTGGCTGGTGCAGGCCTTTCAATCGCTGGTCTTTTGATGCAAACCCTCTTTCGTAATCCATTGGCAGGTCCTTCGGTTTTGGGTATTAGTTCGGGGGCAAGCCTTGGAGTAGCTGCTGTGGTGCTTTTGGCCGGAGCAGGTGGTCTTATGGGAATGTCCATTTACTACGCCTCTATAATTGCTGCTTTTGTCGGTGCTTTTGTAGTGCTTTTGCTTATTAGCTATTTTTCTGCTCGGCTCCACGATAACGCCATGCTCCTTATTATTGGTTTGATGCTCGGGTATATCACCTCTTCGTTGGTGGGTGTGCTCAATTTTTATGCAACCAGTGAGAATGTCCATTCCTATACCTTATGGGGATTAGGTTCATTCTCGGGTGTTGGATGGAGTCAGATGCCACTCTTTTCAGGGCTTATTGTTGTCGGGTTGATGATCTCACTGGGTATGCCGAAGTGGTTAAATATGCTTTTGCTCGGTGATAGATACGCCAGCAATTTAGGTTTGCGCGTGCCGCGTGCTCGCTTAGCCGTCATTATTGTGGCGGGGGTACTTACTGCGGCAGTAACGGCATTCTGCGGTCCAATAGCCTTCTTGGGTATTGCCGTACCGCAGGTTTCACGCTTTTTGGTAGGACGTAATGAGCATACCGTCTTGCTCCCCATTACATTATTAACGGGAATGTTTATTGCGCTGCTGTGTAACCTAATTGCAAGGCTACCCGGACTTGAGGGTGCTTTACCCATAAATGCAGTGACTTCATTTATGGGGGCACCTATAGTGATCTGGGTTATTTTGGATAAACGGCGCCAACGAATTACAATATAAATGGAGATGATAGTATGGAAGTAGTATTATCGGCCAAAGGCTTAACAATAGGCTATTCCAACAAGAAGGAAGGCACACTCGAAGTGCAGCGTGGCCTAAATCTTGAGTTGAGGGCAGGTGAGTTAACCTCGTTGATGGGGCAAAATGGAGTGGGGAAGTCGACTCTTATCCGCTGTCTCGCTGGGTTTTCAGATCCATTAAAGGGGGAGGTGTTGGTTCATGGAAAGCCAATAGGAAAACTATCGGAGCGGGAGATATCCAAGCTGGTATCCGTTGTGCTTACTGAAAATATCTCGCAGATAGGACTGTCGGTTTATGAGTTGGTTTCTACGGGACGATATCCCTATACGGGTTTCTTTGCCAAACTTTCGGCCGAAGATCATGCAAAAGTGGAGGAGTCGCTACAGGCAGTGGGCATGAGCTCATTTGCCGATAGAATGCTCAATGAGTTAAGCGATGGCGAACGCCAAAAGGTGATGGTGGCAAAGGCCTTAGCTCAGGAAACCCCAATCGTGATTCTCGATGAACCCACCGCATTTCTTGACCTTCCCAGTCGGATTGAACTTATGAATTTGCTGCACCAATTAGCCTCGGAGCACGAAAAGGCCGTGTTACTTTCTACTCACGACCTCGAACAGGCATTGCGCTTTTCCGATACCATCTGGCTTATCGACGGAGAAAAGAGTTTCGAGTGTGGTTCGCCTGAAGATTTGCTGCTTCAAGGTAAGCTAAAGGCGTTCTTTGGCCGCGATGGAATCATCTTCGATAACCATAGTGGAACCTTTAGGACCGAGAATCCTTTTAGTAGGGAGATTGAACTTATTGGCGATGGCCTTATCCGTCATTGGGTAGCCAATGCTCTTTACCGAAACGGGTTTACTCCGTCGATGGAACAAAACCTGCCGCTATGCATTGAGATATGCTCAGGATTTCCTACTGAATTTATTCTATCCAAACCCAACGCTGTTTCGGTAAAGATGGGAAGTGTAGCCTCTCTGATGCGGGAGCTCAGGGCGTCGTAACAGTCAACAGTCAACAGTTTTCAGTCTCCAGTATCCGGTCTACAGTCTACAGTCTAAAGTCTTCGGACTTCGGACTTCGGTCTTCGGACTTCGGACTTCGGACTTCGGTCTTCGGTCTTCGGACTTCGGTCTACAGTCTTCAGTCTTCAGTCTCCAGTATCCGGTCTACAGTCTCCAGTCTCCGGTCTACAGTCTCCGGTCTTCGGTCTCTGGTCTTCAGTCTTCAGTATCCGGTCTACAGTCTACAGTCTACAGTCTACAGTCTACAGTCTACAGTCTTCGGTCTTCAGTCTACAGTCTTCGGTCTTCGGACTTCAGTCTTCGGACTTCAGTCTTCGGACTTCAGTCTTCGGACTTCAGTCTTCGGACTTCAGTCTTCGGACTTCAGTCTTCGGACTTCAGTCTTCGGACTTCAGTCTTCGGACTTCAGTCTCCCAATGATTTTCATCATGTAGGTATTGACTTTGTTGTGTTATAAAACCTTTTTTTACATGATATTTGAAAGGTCTATTCTCTCTTTTTGACAATATTTTTATGACGCGAATTAGTCTGCGGATCAGTTGCTGATTTAACTTCCCAGAGCATTAATATTTGGTAATAAATTAAGAGAATATGTCGGGTTTCTATAAAAAATTAAAGTTTACGCACCGCAGAAGTCTAGAGGCATTGGTCTTTCTTTTCTTCTTTTTAGGTTTCTTTATCTACTTGGGCTCCGAGATGGGTACTGCTAACCTGCTGAATACACTTATGAAAACATCATGGGATTTGCTCATGAATACTGTGTTCTTCATTATGGGTATAACGGTGCTAACGGGTGCTCTTGGCAAGTTGCTTATTGAGTTTGGAGTTGTCCGATTGCTTGAGTTTTTTCTCGCTCCTTTAATGAAGCCACTTTACAACCTGCCTGGTGTTGCTTCGCTGGGCGCGCTCATGACATTCTTGTCCGATAATCCTGCAATTATAGGTTTGGCAAAGGAGAAGAATTTTAACAAATACTTTAAGCCTTACCAGATTGTATCGCTCACCAACTTTGGAACAGCCTTTGGTATGGGCCTTGTGGTTGTAACATTTATGGCCAGCATGGGGTATTTTGCTGCCGCCCTAGTTGGTCTGGCCGGCGCGGTGGTAGGATCAATTGTTTCTACTCGGCTTATGCAGCGTGCATCGCGTAAGTTACTTCCTGAGATCGACGATAATGAAGTTGGTGGCGACGAGCAACAAATTTCATTTAGGAGCGAAGGAAGTATATTCGAACGTTTCCTTAACGCTATTCTCGATGGAGGTAAAACCGGGGTCGATCTTGGTTTAGCAATTATCCCTGGCGTGTTGGTAATCTCTTCATTGGTTATGATTGTAACCTTTGGCCCTAAAGATGCTGCCGTTGGATACCAAGGGTTAGCATACGAAGGCGTAGCAGTTCTTCCTCATATAGCCGATTACTTTAGCGTTGTTTTCGATTGGCTTTTCGGATTTCAACACCCTGAACTAATTGCTTTTCCAATTACCTCACTAGGCGCAGTTGGTGCTGCTCTTTCGTTGGTTCCACGTTTTGCCAGCGAAGGTTTTATTACTGGCAACGAAATTGCTGTTTTTACCGCAATTGGAATGTGCTGGAGCGGATTCCTTAGCACTCACACTGCTATGCTTGATGCGTTAGGATATCGTAAACTTATTTCAAAGGCAATTTTAGCACATACAGTTGGCGGATTGGTCGCAGGTATTGTCGCTCACTGGTTATTTGTACTCTTCTTTTAAATAGTATACTACACCCATTTGAGGGTAATCAAAGGCATGAGCGTTGAAGTTCATGCCTTTTTTTTATCTTTGATGTTCGGTCAAACCAACGGCGTAACATTAAAGTAAAATGGCAGAACCACTTATCCGCAAACACGTAGAGTTAATTTCCGCTGATCTTTCGGTAGGGGATTGGCAGGTTGAGAATACCCTAAACCTTTTTCTTGAAGGTGCTACCGTTCCCTTTATCAGTCGTTACCGTAAGGAACGCACCGGGAGTCTCGACGAGGTGCAAATTGCCTCCATCAAGGAGCAGCATGTTAAGTATCTCGAGATTGAGAAGCGGCGGGAAACAATGCTGAAAACAATAGAGGAACTTGGTAAGCTGACTCCCGAATTAAAGGCTAAGATTTGCAGCGTGTACGATCTTGGTATTCTCGAGGATATTTATCTTCCCTACAAACCAAAGCGACGAACCAAAGCGACTATTGCCAGAGAAAAGGGGCTTGAGCCTTTGGCTACCATTATATTTAGGCAAGATCGTTTCGATCCGGCTGATAAGGCTGTTGCGTTTCTCAACGATCAGGTTCCCGATGTGGAGGAAGCCTTGCAGGGTGCTCGCGATATTATGGCCGAGTGGATTACCGAAAGCCTCAAAGCTAGGGCATCCATGCGAAAGCTATACAACCAAGAAGCGGTGATTAAATCGCATATGGTTAAAGGAAAAGAGGAGGAAGGTGCCAAGTATAAGGACTACTTCGACTTTTCGGAGCCATTGCGCCGTTGTCCTTCGCATAGGTTACTCGCTGTGCGGCGCGGACAGGATGAGGGCTTCCTTAAGATTGCTGCCGAACCCGATGAGGATAAAGCGGTGGAGATGTTGCTCGGTATTTTTATCACCGGGAATGGATTGGCAAGCGATCAGGTAGAGATGGCCGTTGAGGATAGCTACAAGCGTTTGCTGGGTCCATCCATGGAGACTGAGTGCATGGCCTTCTACAAGGAAAAGGCTGATGCCGAGGCTATCCGCGTTTTTGCCGACAACCTTCGCCAGCTGCTGCTTGCCTCCCCGCTTGGACAGAAACGGATTCTTGCTCTCGATCCAGGATTTAAAAGCGGATGTAAACTCGTATGTCTTGATGCTCAAGGGAATTTGGTGCACAACGAAAACATTTATCCCCATCCGCCCCAGAGCGAGACCTTCAACGCCATGAAGAAGGTGGAGTCGCTGGTGGATGCCTATAAGATTGAGGCGATTGCCATTGGAAATGGAACGGCCGGTCGCGAAACCGAGCACTTTATCAAGAAAATTGCTTTTCCTCGCCCCATTCAGGTTTTTGTGGTGAGCGAGGATGGCGCATCGATATACTCTGCAAGCGCCGTAGCTCGGGAGGAGTTTCCCGAATTCGATGTTACCGTTCGTGGTGCCGTATCTATTGGTCGTAGACTTATGGATCCGCTGGCCGAGCTGGTTAAGATTGATGCTAAATCGATTGGCGTTGGACAATATCAGCACGATGTGGATCAAGGTCAGCTAAAGCAAAGCCTCGATTTGGTGGTGGAAAGTAGCGTGAATATGGTGGGGGTGAATGTTAACACTGCCAGTAAGCATCTGCTCACCTACATATCCGGATTGGGTCCTCAGCTGGCACAAAACATTGTGGATTACCGTAAGCAAAACGGTCCCTTTGCCTCGCGCAAGGAGCTCAGTAAGGTGCCACGCTTGGGCGCAAAGGCATTTGAGCAATCGGCTGGTTTCCTCCGCATTCCCGATGCTAAGAATCCGCTCGACAACAGCGCGGTTCACCCCGAGAGCTACCACATTGTGGAGAAGATGGCCAAGGATAAGGGTTGTACTGTTGCTGATTTGCTGGCAAAAGAGGAGCTGCGTAAGCAAATTGAAGCCAAGAATTATGTGACGGCTGAAGTGGGATTGCCTACCCTACAGGATATTGTTAAGGAGTTGGCCAAGCCGGGTCTCGATCCACGGGCAGAGGCCAAGGTTTTTGAATTTGCCGACGGTATATACTCCATCGAACACCTTCGGGTAGGAATGGAACTGCCGGGAATTGTAACCAACATTACGGCCTTTGGTGCCTTTGTGGATGTGGGGGTGAAGCAGGATGGCTTGGTGCATATCTCTCAACTTGCTAATCGCTATATATCCAGTCCTAGCGAAGCCGTAAAGCTGCATCAGCATGTGCGGGTAAAAGTTATGGAGGTCGATCTAGGGCGTAAGCGAATACAACTCAGCATGAAGGAGCTGGAACAGTAGCACTCGATATTGGAATAGGAAACGGCTGTCTTAGGTTTAAGACAGCCGTTTTAGTTTTTACTTGATGGGCAAAGAAGTATGGGTAATCGGTTGAGGAAATGAGGTGATGCGGCGAAGAAATGGATGATGGGACAATGAGACAATATGCCAATGCGGCAATGTGCCAATTATGGGAATGGCAAGAGTTGATATGAGGATTCAATACATTGCGTATGCAATCGTAATTAATTGGGATAATTAAGAAATGGAAGGTTGTTAGAAAGAAATGAACGATTGCAGCGAAGAAATGAGCGATTGCGACAAAGAAATGAGCGATTGTGGCAAAGAAATGAGCGATTGTGGCAAAGAAATGGATGATTGCGACGAAGAAATGGATGATTGCGACGAAGAAATGAGCGATTGCGACAAAGAAATGGATAATGAAGCGAAGAAATGGATGATTGCGACAAAGAAATGAGCGATT
>NZ_FMYP01000076.1:0-541 GCF_900096565.1 Williamwhitmania taraxaci | reverse complement strand
AAGAAATGGATGATTGCGACAAAGAAATGAGCGATTGCGACAAAGAAATGGATAATGAAGCGAAGAAATGGATGATTGCGACAAAGAAATGGATTGCTGTGTAGTATAAAGAAGATTGTGTAAACTAATTCTTATTGTCTGCAACTTTAGCATATGGGTAACATGCCCATGCCACCGGTTTGTGCTCTTGGTATGTAGATAAAACGGTCGAAGTTGTGCCACCCATTTCGGTTCAAGTTGTGCCAGGCGTTTCGGTCGAAGTTGTGCCACTTTTTTAGGTGCATTTAGGCTCTTGAAAGGAATGATTTCTATCTTATCGCTGAAACTTAAATCAGGGATATGGCCGCAAAGAAGATAGATATCATGGATGTACGACAATTAATTCAGTTAAAAATCAAAGGAGAAAGCAACCGCAGCTGTTCTTCAAGTTTAGCCATACACCGCAATACGGTAAATTACTATGTCCGACAGCTGAAAGCAACCGGGACGAGCTATCCTGATTTACTCCGCTTGAGCGATGCGCAGCTGAGTGAGCTCTTCC
>NZ_FMYP01000075.1 GCF_900096565.1 Williamwhitmania taraxaci | reverse complement strand
CGCACCCAGGTTTGGTGCACGCTGATCGCCCAGCTGCTCATGACCGTGATCCAAAAGATGGCCAACACCCAGAAAGCATTTTCGGTGGTGGCAACGCTAGTCCGGATACACCTGATCAGCCTACTCGATGTTTTTGAGCTGCTCCGCAGCACCAAGCGGGACTACTTAAATAAGCGAGGTTCGCCAGATTTATACGGTCAAATTAAACTTATTTTCTGAGGGGTGCTTTTCTAATAATCAAAATCGTTGCCTGTATTTATTGGGATGCAGAGGCAATAAATGAATATTTAGAGTTTAGTCGGACAGTAGTGATTCTTTTTATAAAAGGCAACGGGAGTTCTAGCCTCCAGATCAACTATAAACGGTATTCCATTTTCAATTTCTAACTGGCAGAAGTCACCTGTTCTATAGCGTATTAAAGGCAAAAATGGATTGTTTCCACCAGTAATTACTAGTTCACCTCTTTCTCCGTAAGGGAGAAGAATATCTTTATCCTTATCAAACACTTCCAAATACAATTCGGGACGAATTGCCCTGTGCCTGTTGTTTTCGGCAAATGCAATCATCCTACATTCAGTAAGAGAGTAAGTATCAATAATAGGACATGCAAAATACTCCTCTAACTTTTTCCGAATTCCTTCGGTTAACTTCATTGCAGAGGATACAAGAGCCTTAGGAGTGATTCTTGGTTTTAATGCCAATAGATCCATAAACGCAAAAGGGTCGCCCGTAAGAATCTGTGGATTGTATTTTTCTAGATATTGAATTCGATGGGCCGGAACTTTCCAATCACTCGGATTTATGTTGATTTTTAAAACACCGGAGCTTTTAAGATAGGTAGATAGTGAAGCATAAGTAAGCGTGGACTTCTGAGAGCAAACTAATGCTATCGTAACGTTATCAGGTCTACTGTCAAGGTTTATCCCATAAAGGTCGAGAATTGATTGCAGTTGAGGTAGCCAGCAAGCCTGCGAGACTGGATCAAATAATACATCCATTGCAGCACCTGTTGTTCCAGATGTTTGATAAACTAGTAAATCCTCCAAGTTTAATTCTGATGAAACGAATTGCCAAGGAGTTGATCTGACAATGCTTCTATCAATTGTTGGTTGATCGTATAATGATTTTGGTCTGCTATTATAGTAAGGAACCGTTCGTTTACACTTTAGTAGGTAATCGTCTAACCAATCTGGTAATTGATCTTTTTCCCAAAATTTCTTGCTGCTGCGTATGCGCAATGCATATTGGTTAACCAATTCTAATTTTTCTGAGTTTAGTCTGTCACCGCTTTGGAAATTGAACAAAGGAGCAAGTTCATCCTGCTTCATTTGCATTAGGAAAGACAAATCGTTGATCTCTGGAAACCTTTCTTGATCACTCAAACTTACCACTGGTTTTTTATTCCCTCCCATATACATTTGCTGCTTCGCGTGCTTTCTTTTCCGCCATTGCTTTTCTTATATCTTTAATTCTCTCGATTGATTCGTTGGTTTCATTTAAAACCTTTTGCCTCTTTATTGTATCTAAGGCTTCCAACCTATTGGCTGCAACTTTTGCTGTTTCACCAGTAGGTAAAATATCACATCGTTTAAGAGCCAACCTTACAAATTCCTCTGTTCTATCATCATCTTCAATCCAATTTCTATACTTTACAAATTCACTTAGCTTGGCTAAATCAAAGTATAAGAACTCATGAATTTTTGGAATTAACGTTGGATTTTGGTTGAACTTTGGATAGGAAAAGAGCCAACAACCAATTTGAATTGAGAATAGATGATTCTCATCTATCTGCTGAATACTAGGTAATGGCGGGAACTCGGAGTCTGCAACGTTAAAGTCACCGAGAATCTTTCGGAACATATCCTTAACAAAAATTTCGGTTGGTAGTATTTCGCCATGATTAATGCCAAATCGCTGTAATAGCGGCTCTGGGCAGCATTTTAGATGATACATGAGATTAAAAACATCCATTTTCAACCCTTTCTTCTATTACTATAATGATTTGTAGAAAACTTAGACGCAAAATCGAGGAGTTGCTCTTCATTAGTTACATAGTAAATAAACCAGCCCATCTCCTTTAATCGCGTTACTTCCTCTTTATGCCATTCTTGATTTGAATGCAAAACGAGCGTTCCCACACCCCCCGCATTTTTTAGTGCTCTTTCAATGATTACCCAGTTGCTTTCCTCTTTATTTTCTTTTACTGCATCAAGCATACTAAAAATATCATCATCGGTTACCAAAACAATATGTGAACCAATTTTGGACGGATTCGAAAATGGGGTATTTAATCGGGGGACACCAAATGAGTAGCCTGTTCCGAGGTAAGATGTTAATACCGCAAGAATATCTCTTTCGGATGAAATAAAGCCATTACTTTCCATGAAACTGCCTGGTTCTCCCGAAAGGCATCCCATTACTTTCGCCCCAGCTCTTAATGCAGATAATCCTATGATGGAAGCAGCAAGTACTGGCCAAGAGAAGCGTGAACTTGGATTAACCATTGACCCGGAACAATCTATTCCAATGTATATATCTAATGGCTTGTGTGTTTCAGAATCATCTTCAGATGAACCATAAATCCGTTTTACAACATTATACCCAGGTATTATAATTGGAGATGAAATGGTTGTCTCAATCCAGTCAATTTCTTCAAAGGGGTCGCTTAAATCCCAGCCCTCAGTCCCTTCAGGCAAGGTCATTGATGAGGGATTATAGGTTTCCAAGGGGAACTTAACGAGATGTGGTAATGCTATCTCTTTATAATATGTGCTGATTAATTCTTGTTTGTTGGCTTTGGGATTAACCTGTTTTAGTAAATCTATATATTTTCCAGGGTTTAAATATCTCTGTTTTGGTCCTTCTCCTGTTGAATTGCTTTTTTCTAACGAATTACCGGTATTGTTGTTGCCAGATCCTGACTCTTGCCTAGGATCAGTTGCTTCAGAAATACTGTCGATATCGATTTCAGCAAGTCCTGCTACCATACCACCCTCACCTGCATTCTCTGAATCTAATTGAAGAGTAAAGGATTTTCGGGCGTCCTGGTATTCGTTTTCTTCCATTATATATGGGTATACTAAAGCAGCAAATCGTCCTGCGCCGTCCAACCATCTTTTAGAATAACTTCGAATGAGTGAGGCGGCGATGGCTGCATCAGCATCTATCTGTGGCGAATAAAGATTTCTGTTGTTAAGCAAGTAGCCCTTTTCCAACCGCCATAAATGCTCATAGGTTTTCATGAAAAATGCCCACATTTTGGAGTTTGATTCATTAGTGTTGATCTTTTGATAAACTCTTGCCATGCTAAGGTTTTTTGTTCTTTGGAGAGTATCGTTAATCAATAGATCGGCATAAAGGTTGGCAACAAATGGGGCTCTATCTTCAATATCAGCAAGTCCCCATCGAATTCTTGAAAGCAGCATTGCATTGTCATGAAGATTGGCAGGCGAATAAATGTGGTGACCAATTTCATGGGCAAGTATTTCCGTAGAAAACAGACTCAAATCGTGCTGCAGTATTTTTTCTAAATCAATAACAATTCGATGATCAGATAATCTAATCATTGCAAAACTTTGAGTTAATCCTTCTGCTGACGCTATCTTTGAACTTAAGCACCATTGAGGTTCTCTTAGCCTCACATACGGATTCCATACTTGCTTCGCTTTTGGCCAGTTCTCCTTCCATTGTTCGAGAATGCTGTTTAAATGGTTTGTAAAATTCATAGCGACCAGCCGTAAACGTACAAATAGTGTGAACTTTTTCGAGTAAGCACTAGTGTCGACTTTTGCATAACGCTTGAACTTACATCATCAAATGGAATTATCTTCTTTCCATACATGGAAATAAATGATTTTAAATCAACTGTACTCGACTCCTGAATAATTTTATCGGTCGAAACAGGGATGTTTGGTAATAAGACTTTGCCATAGCTGTCGGCAAATAGGAGGTAACTGTTTTTTCTGTCAGTAACAAGTATTCTGTCTCCAATTTGAGATACAATTGGAGGAGCCGTAAAATACCCTCCAAATCCTACAAACCCACCAGTTTCGCCTACAAAACTTGGCTTGTCTAGGTTTGGCCAGCTGGATTCAAAAGCAAACGCCAACCTAGAATCGGCATTAATTGTAGCTTGTTTTAAATTACTTCTTAGCCTTATAAATTCATTTTCTGCTCTAGGCTTTAAGTGAGCCATTCCACACAACCATGCAAAAATCCGCCCGCATGCCAAAAATTCATCAACTGTATCACAGTCTTTGATGATACACTCCATTCGCGAAATCCATGTAAAAACGTTTTGAGGTTGAAAACCTCTTATTGACTCTAGCGCACTATCGATGGCCTTTATGAACTGTGCTGGGGACGTGCTTACCAGGGCTGGATTTGTTGTGCATAATTTCCAAGCCTGCTTGTATTCATCTTCATGTTCAATGCCTAAATTGTTACCTAATATTGTAAGCAGTTCGATGTAAAATGTTTTAAATAGTTGAGGTAATTGGTCAGGATTAGAAGTGTGATTTTTTTTGATAATAGGTTCAATGGAATTGATCATCCATGATGAAATACGTGAATGATCTATCGTTCCATACTTCAACTCATTTTCCCGATAAAGTTGGTTGTAGTAATCTGATTGTTCATTTATATGAGCAATCAAAGGCAAAAAGGTTATCCTTTCCATTTCAGCCATCGTCTATAGTTGGTGTACCGTTGATGCAAGTATTTCAGCATTAGAATATCATCATGGCGATAGCCATAAAGTTTTTTTTCCTGCGACCATTGGTTAAGCTGTTTTTCGATATCTAGTAGGCGCTTGTCTATTTCTTTGGCCGACACATTCTCTAATCCCTTCTTGAATTGTTCGTTGAACATGTCAATAGGATCATCTTTGTCTAAGTCTATAGTGTTATATTCATCGCATGAGAGATCAAATAATTTTCTAAGCCAAACAATTCTGTCCACCCGATACCTCTCATTACCTTGTTGATCAAAAAAAGGCGACTCGAGATGTGGTACTAAGGTGTCGTGCAATATAAAAGGTAGTATTTGCCGAATATCTTCAAGTTCTACTTCTTTACTCCCTCTAAAGTAAGCAAGTGCCTTGGAGTAGATTATAAGGGTCATGATTTTTCTTACCGAAACTCCGTTTACGGTTTGCGAACCGAGATCTTTTACTTGATCTTTACCTGAATCCTGCTTGAGTAATGTTCTGAAGTCTAAGCCAGAAAGTTTTGCTGTATCTTTAGTCATGTATTCCATCTTGTCGGATGAATACTCAAAGAATTCAAATTGTCGGCAAAAGAATTCAATTCGTTTACGTATTGGTGAAGAAATAACTATGGCCCTAATCTGCTCATTTATCGTATCAATTTCTTCTTCAGAAAAGATAATTTCTTCAGGAATCATCGATTCAGGTTTAATATTGAGCTCTATCCTTTTTTGAAGATCTTCAATAAACCTAGTATTAAAATGGAATGCACGAACAACTATGTCTATTCTATCCTTCAATGCTTCAATAACCTGATAAGTTCCACCTCCTGCATCGTCATTAGCTGTGAGATACCATGCCGACTGTGGGCATTCGAATATCTGATCAAAAATTTCAGCATAGTTATCCGAAAGCACTGTTAACAAGGCCGATTGTGTTCTTGTCGGAATTCGGTTATACTCATCAATAATTTTAACTCTCATTCCTAACCATTTCCTCCATGCAATTCTAATGTCAGAAGTATTCTCAGCCTTCACCATATCTGAAGGAAGGGGATAACCCAACAAATCGGAAATGGTCATTTGAGGTTGTCCATGCTGAATTGCACGTTGAACATCTGTTTTTGAATATCCGGCTATTAAGCCCATTAGTGTTGATGTAGCTGTTTTTCCTCGACCTGGACCACCAACTATAAGGCATTTGCCTCTTACCATTAGGTTTAACAGGGGGATTAGAACAAAGCTGGAATAGCATTGCCCATTAGGTAGTATAACTTCAACCTTACTATCTCCAAAAATATATTGCTTTGAATCACCATTATCATACTCGATATCATAAAATGGGCTTATAATTGCTGTGTTTGCGATCCAAAAATACGATTGTCTTAACTTTTCATCCAATCCCAGCTGTTCTTCCCCTTTTCCCGAAGGCTCCTCTGTAGTATATAAATCTTTTATATTAAATGTGGCAGTCTCATTTGACTCATGCGGGTTAGTTGGAGCTGATGGAACTTTTTGAAAAAAGCCCAAAGTCTTGTTGACAATTTCATTCATGGTAATATATTGTTAATGAGGTGTAAGTCCTTGCAGTGTTTGAAATTCTTAAGTGTGTATTTTTATGCCATTTACCTTATATGGCTCACTTCCTTTCATATTTACCAATTCCTGTTATCCAATTTATTAGCGTATCAACGCCTTGCTTATAAATATCTAAAGTAGCAATAATTATTATCACACAATGCTAGGTGCAATTTGCACACTTAAGTGCGAGAATGTTATTTTATATTCTCGCAATTCGTCAAGAACTCTGCCACGCTTCTCCACAAACGGTATTTTTCTGCTTTTCGCTACCGTTCGTCGTGTCGATGGGTTTATAGCAAATTCAAAAAATAAATAAAACTATTTATAAGCCGGGTGCCTTATAGAATTCCTTAACCGAGTGGGTGTAGTCGCAGTAGTTTAGTGTATTTTTCCGCTGAAATGTAGTGGGGTTTTTACCTTCATTGGGAACCAACATCAACTTGGGTTTTTCTTTGTAGGTGTATCTGTTCTCTTTTTCGATGAGCCTTCGCTCATCAAAGGCTATGTCGAAGTAGTAGAGGTAGTGGGAAACAAATGCGAGGTAGTTTTTTTTCGCTTGTTTCGATATGCTGCCTTCGCTGTTGATCAACTCAAATGGTTTCCGGTTTACGATGGCATCCTGAAATTCCACCGCATTCAGCGGAACCCCATTCAATACGGGCATAATGTTGAATTGACCATCAATTAGTGCCCATTTGCTAAACTCCCGCAACCAAACCTCGGCCAAAACATGTCCTGCTCCGGTTTTGCTAGTCTCTACATCTTTGGTCTTTATGCCCAGAACCCGAGCCTTGAGCCCGATGGAAAGGAGTGCATCCGTAGAAACTACACCATATTCTACACACCTGAATTGCTTTCCCTCTTGGGCCTCCTTGAGTATGGTTAACGCATCGGGCTTTGTAGGTTCATTCGCGCCATTATGGTTCCACTGCTGGTTTGTCCAACTCAGTATGGTCAGCGCTTTTTCTTTGTCGGTAGTTGCTTGTGCTGTGAGCTTCTTTAGCCCATAAGTATCCCTGAGTTCCTTGAGGTAGGCGTTGTTTGCCGTGTCGGGAAAAATGAATTTCAGATCGGCTATCTGGCTCGTGTTTTCGAATTGGATGGGGTGCACCTTTGTGCTGGGCATTCCATAAACAATATGGCCTACTTGGCGCATGGTGCACGACATCAGTGCAAGCGAAAGTATTGTTAATAGGACAATCTTCTGTTTCATTTGTAACGATTTTGACTGTGGTTGAATAGCGATGCCAAATACAAATGTACGTTTTTATCTTTTGCATGAAACCGTTTTGAAAAATTCTCAGTGGAGCCAATCAGATAACTATGTTTCACTGCCCATTTCGGTGATAATTTCCGCTATTTTTCATTCTTGCGATCTGCGATTGTTTCGACAGAGATCGAAATGGTTTCGACAGAGATGGATACAAGTTCAGCAGAGATCTATTATCGTATGAAAGCGATGTGCTGGCATCGGCCCTAAAAAGAAAGAGGAGACCATGCGGTCTCCTCTTCTGAAATACTATATGCGGGGAAAAATTATTTCTTCAACCTATCGTTGAGCAGCTGAATAATCTGCTTGGCATCGCCTACAATGCCGAGGTCGGCAACCTGGAAGATGGGGGCATTCTTATCCTTGTTGATGGCAACAATGTAGCCCGACTCCTCCATGCCGGCCAAGTGCTGAATAGCACCCGAAATACCTACGGCAAGGTATAGGTCAGGACGAACGGTTTTGCCGGTTTGTCCTACTTGCCGATCGTGTGCAATAAGCCCTGCATCCACTGCCGCGCGCGATGCGGAGATCTCGGCACCCATGGTTTTGGCTAAGTCGGTGAGCTTGGAAAAACCTTCGGCGTTGGCCATTCCACGACCACCCGAAATCAGGATTTTAGCCTCGCTGATGTCTATCAGGTTTTTCTTCTCCTTCACAGTCTTGAGCAACTTCACGCGGAACTTGCTGCTGTTGAAGGCCACGGTTACCTTAACCACTTCGCCCTTGCGGCTACCATCCTCGGGGAGGGTGCGCATTACGCCGGAACGAACGGTGGACATTTGTGGGCGGTGCTCCTTGCACACGATGGTGGCCATGAGGTTACCTCCAAAGGCAGGACGGGTCATGAGCAGCTCGCGCTCCTCCGATATCTCCAGCTTGGTGCAGTCGGCGGTAAGTCCGGTTTCGATACGCGCCGAAACGCGAGGACCCAAATCGCGGCCTATGGTGGTGGCGCCAATCATCACAATGGATGGCTGGTGCTCCTTAATTATTTGGCAGATGGCCTGGGTGTAAGGTTCGGTGGTGTAGTCGGCTAGCTCGGGTGCGTCGGCGCAAAGCACCACGTCGGCCCCATGGGCTATCAACTTGCCGGTTTGGTTGGCAATGTTGTGGCCAAGAAACATGGCGTAAACTTTCTCGCCTAGGGCATCGGCCAAGTCTCTTGCCTTGCCAAGTAGCTCCAGCGACACGCTTTGAATGGTGTTCTCGCGCTGCTCCACGAAAACGTAAACTCCCTTATATGCTGTTTTGTCCATAGCGCTCAAATTAGAGAATGAATTTTTCCTTTAGCTTGCTCATAATGATGCCCACGGCCTCGTTTGCCTCTACTTCGTAGAGTTCGCCCGAAGCCTTAACGCCGCGGGAGAAGGCCTTGTGCACGCGGGTAGGTGAGCCTTTAAGACCCAACTTTTCCTCGGCAACGCTAATTTGCTCGAATCCCCACATCTCTACCTGTTGTGTGTAGGCTTCCACAATGCCTCTTACCGACATGTAGCGTGGCTTAAAGGCGTTGGAGAGTACCGTTACTACGCAAGGGGCGTCAACCTCCAGCATTTGGTAACCATCCTCAATGGCGCGTTTAATGGTAAAGGTTTTCTTTCCGTCGAAGGTAAGATCCTCGAGGTAGCTCACTTGAGGCAGGTCGAGGTGCTCGGCAATTTGCGGGCCAACCTGTGCGGTATCGCCATCAATAGCCTGACGACCGGTAATGAGCAAGTCGAACTCCAACTGGCGCAGGGCACCAGCTAGGGCATGCGAGGTGGCAAGGGTATCGGCACCGGCAAATTTCTTGTCGGTAAGGTGAATGGCTCTGTCGGCTCCCATGGCGTAAGCCTCCCTAAGAGCGGCATCGGCTTGGGGTGGTCCCATGGTAATTACGGTAACGTGGGCGTTGAATTCGTCCTTCAGGCGAAGGGCCAGCTCGAGGCCTGCCTTATCGTCGGGGTTAATAATGCTGGGGACGCCCTCGCGGATTAGTGTTCCGGTTACGGGGTTGATCTTGATCTCCGTTGTATCGGGAACTTGCTTAATGCAAACAACTATCTTCATATCGTATACCTTTTCCTATTTAAAGAGTGAAGCGGAAATTACCATGCGCTGAACCTCGGAGGTTCCTTCATATATCTCGGTAATCTTGGCATCGCGTAGCATGCGCTCAACGGGATACTCGCGGGTGTAACCGTAACCTCCGTGGAACTGGATGGCTTTATTGGTTACCTCCATGGCTGTTTCGGAGGCGTATAGCTTGGCCATAGCTGCATCTACCGAGTAGGGAAGTCCGCTATCCTTTTTGCACGCTGCCGAGCGAACCAATAGGCGGGCTGCCTGCACACGGGTTTCGAGGTCGGCCATTTGGAATGCGGTGTTTTGGAAAGCAGAGAGGGGCTTGCCAAACTGTTTGCGCTCCTTAATGTACTTCACGGTTTCGTCCATGGCGCCTTGGGCTATGCCGAGGGCTTGCGAGGCAATACCTACGCGACCACCATCGAGGGTTTTCATGGCAATGCCAAATCCACCGGAAACTTTACCTAGGAGGTTTTCCTTCGGAATGATGCAGTTTTCGAAAATCAGCTCGCAGGTAGCAGAGCCACGGATACCCATCTTCTTCTCTTTTTTACCCATGGAGAATCCGGGGGTGCCCTTTTCGATGATGAAGGCCGTGATGCCTCTAGTGCCTTGCGACTTGTCGGTCATGGCAAATATCACGTAAACTTGGGCGTAGATGGCGTTGGTGATAAATATCTTGCTGCCATTGATGATGTAGTTGTCGCCATCGGCTACGGCAGTGGTTTGCTGGGCCGATGCATCGGTACCGGCGTTGGGCTCGGTAAGACCAAAGGCTCCAATCCACTCGCCAGAGGCTAGCTTGGGGAGGTATTTCTGTTTTTGGGCTTCGGTTCCGTGCTCAAGAATTGGAGCTGCACATAGGGAGGTATGTGCCGAAACGATTACACCGGTTGTTGCGCAAGCTGCCGAGAGTTCTTCCACTGCAATGGAGTAAAGGAGGTTGCTGCCGCCTGCTCCACCATATTGAGTAGGGATAGGTATACCCATGATGCCTATCTTTGCCATCTTCTCTACCGTTTCCATGGGGAAGCGTTCTTGCTCATCAACTTCGGCGGCAAGAGGCTTTACCTCTTTCTCGGCAAATTCCCGAATCATTTGCTGAAACAAGAGTTGCTGTTTCGTTAAGCTGAAATCCATTGTATTTGTGTTAAATTGTTTTTATTTTAAAATAGTCCGAAGTGAATGTGCCAAAGTGATTATTTGGGGTGATGGTTCTGTAAAATCTAGCTAGAACGTTGTTACCCAATTAGCATTTTACAACATCAGTAAATCTCTTTCTATTCACTTTTTTACCTCTTATTCTTACGGCTCAAAATTACCGCTAACATATGGTCGACCTTATGATATTTGCATTGAGGTTACCTGTTGTATGGCAGGTATGGGTGGTGCGAAGGGTGGGTGGATTGGGTCAAATTATCAACGGGATGTTGACCATCTATCCACCCTTAGCGTTTCACCTCTCATCGTTTATTTCCAAATCTCTTCATCCGTTGGCACGCTCACCTTTGTTGATATGGACGCAATGCGGGTGATGTTCAGCAGGTGCTTGTAGGTAAAGTTCTCGGAGATGGAGTTGTTACCCCAACTTCCGCAACCCAGCGTATTGGTATAGGCCAATCCGCCTTGAATGGAGCCACCGGCAGTAGTAGCGCAGGGTGCGTTCACAATGAAGCGCGATACCGAAATCCGGCTACCTGCCTTAAGGATGTTCTCCTGGTTGTTGGAATGAATACCAGCGGTGTGGCCGTTACCCTCGAGGTGAAGGTTGGTCTTGGCAATGGTAATTGCCTCGTCGATGGTTTTATACTTGAAGGCGGCCAATACTGGGCACATCTTCTCCTTGCTGATGATATCGTCCACGCCAACTCCTTGGGCTTCCACAACAATAACACGGGTTCCTTCAGGAATAGCGATGCCGGCTTTCTTGGCAATAAAGGCAGGCGATTGTCCCACTACGTCGCGGGCAATGTGGCCATCCACAAAAATGGCGTTTACCAGCTTGTCTCTGTCTTCCGGTTTCACAATGTAGGCTCCCTTTTCAATAAAGGCTCCCATCACTGCGGTGCGGTCGTCTTCGTGGTAGATGAAACTTTGCTCGCCCGAGCAGATAATTCCGTTGTCGAAGATGCGGCCTGCAATAATTTTGGTGGCAGCATCCAAAAAGTTAATGTCACGGTCGATGATAACTTGAACGTTACCAGCACCCACACCATAGGAAGGCTTTCCGGAGGAATAGGCCGATTTAACCATAGGCATACCACCAGTGGCAACCACCACATCGCAGCGCTTCATGAGCTCCTGTGTTCTATCAATGGATGGGCCATCAACAATTTGAACAAGACCTTCGGGAACATTGAACTTGGCGATGGCCTCGTTGATTAGCTTAACGGTAAGGGAGGAGCACTTCTCTGCCTTGGGGTGTGGGGCAATGATGATTGCATTCTTGGTCTTGATGGCGAACATAATTTTCGACATCGGGGTAACCACTGGGTTGGTCATTGGGGTTATCCCGGCAACTACACCAATTGGTTTAGCAATTTCAATGAGGTTGGTCATCTCATCTACGCTAATTACACCCATCGATTTTTTGTCGGAAAGGTCGTACCAAATTCCCTTCGATTTTCCCTTGCACTTGGCTACCTTATCTTCGTAAACGCCCATTTCGGTTTCGTCTACGGCCAGCCTCGAAAGCACTTCGGCGTTGTCGTAAACCGTTTTTGCCACGGTTTTAACAATCTCGTCTACCTGCTCTTGGTTAAAGTTTTTTTCAAAAATTGCTTGTGCTTTTCTGGCTCTGATAACCATTTCATTGATTTCCATGATGCAATCTCCTATATTTTAAGTTTTTTAATCTCTAGAAAAGTGAACTATAAATGTCGCGGATTTCGTCGCGGGTAAGCTCTACGTAATTGTTGGCCAGCAGGCGGGTTTGCTTTTGCATTACGCTGTCGGCAAAGAGTTCAATCTCCTCTTGCTTCATACCGTAGGTGCGGAGTTGGTTCTTGTTGAGCAGTTTTCCAAGGAGGTTTTCCATCTCGTCGTAAACATTGGCATTGGTTGTGCCTAGTTGCGTTGCAAGCAGAGTGTTTACCTCCTTAATGATGCCGTTCGGATTCTTCTCGTTGTAGCGCTTGAATACCGCCGTGAAGAACTGGTAGTTAGCTTCGCCGTGTGGAACGTGGTAGGTTCCTCCAAGCGGATAGGATAGTGCGTGCACGGCTCCTACGCCGGTGTTGCCAAAGGCAATCCCCGCAAAGTTGCTGGCAACCAACATCTCCTCCATCTTTTCGAAGCGGAAGTCTGGACCTTTTTCGGCAATAGAGCGAAACACCTTGATGATAATCTCAATGGCTGCCTTGCTGTATATTTGGGTGTAAATGTTCGATTTTGGTGAAACGTACGACTCAATGGCGTGAATGAGTGCGTCGATGGCGCTGGCCACATAGAACTTGAATGGAAGTCCGCGGAGCAACTCGGGGATAATAATTGCATCGTCGGCTAGGAGCTCGTCGTCGGCAAGGCCCATTTTGGTGTGCTTGCTCTTAATTTCGGCAATGGAGATATTGGTTACCTCGCTGCCGGTTCCGCAGGTGGTGGGCACAATAACCAACGCCTTCTCCTTAATAATGGGGATGTTGCGTTCGAAGGCATCCACTACGTTGTTGAGGTCTTTTAGCACAAAGAGTTTGGCGATGTCGATAACCGTACCGCCACCCACTGCAATCACTCGGCTGTAGTTGATTCCTTTTACCTCGTTCAAAATGGTATTCATCATTTCGTCCGATGGTTCCCCTTGTCCATACTTCTCCTGCATGATGAAGTGAGCCTTAAGGTTCAGATTCTTCATGAATGGAGTGTACAGAAACTCGTTGGTGATTACAAGATCGTTTTCGGATATCTTAAAATCCATTGCGAACTGTGCAAACGAGTTGAACTTGCTAATTTTAGTTTTAATCTTAAATAGTTGCATAGTGCCTATCTTCTAGAATTACTTTGCTGTTGCAAATCGGTTGTTGAACTCCACTGTAAGCTCGGCTCTAAAGTCGGGATGTGCAATGGCAATGAGGCTAAGTGCGCGTTGGCGCAAGGTTCGGCCCCTGAGGTGGGCAATACCGTACTCGGTTACGATGTAGTCTACATCGTTGCGCGAAGTGGTAATTGCTGCCCCTGTCGCTACGAATGGAACTATTCTCGATCGCTTTCCTGCCGATGCGGTGGAAGGAACGGCAATGATTGATTTTCCGTTCTTCGACATGGCTACACCGCGAATAAAGTCAACCTGTCCACCCACGCCACTGAACTGTTTTAGTCCAATGGATTCAGAGACCACTTGACCCATGAGATCCACTTCAATGCACGAGTTGATGGAGATCATCTTCTCGTTTTGCATAATTACGGTTGGATGGTTCACGTAGTCCACAGGGTAGAGTTTTACTTTGTCGTTGTTGTTTACAAAGTCGTATAGTCGTTTGCTGCCCATGAGGAATGTGGCCACCATCTCGCCCTTGTGGATGGATTTTTTCGATCCGTTAACCACGCCTTGCTCAATAAGGTCGATAAGGCCGTCGCTAAACATCTCGCTGTGGATTCCGAGGTCTTTTTTCTCCTTAAGGAACATGAGCACGGCATCGGGGATTGCTCCAATACCCAACTGAAGCGTTGATCCATCCTCTATAAGTGTGGCGCAGTTTTCGCCAATAGCCTTTTCTACCTCTCCAATCTTAGGGAGGGGCAGCTCGAAGATGGGGTTCGATGTTTCAACAATGTAGTCGATTTTTGAAACGTGGATGAGGTTGTCGCCACCCACGAATGGCATCTGGTCGTTGGCTTCGGCGATAACCATTTTGGCCACCTCTGCTGCCGGTTTTGTATAGTCGCACGATACTCCAAAGCTACAATAACCGTCCGCATTTGGACGGGTTACTTGAATAACAGCCACATCTACCTCTAGGATGTTTTCCTTGAAGAGGCGTGGTAGTTCGTGAAAAAAGCAAGGAGTAAAGTCGGCGCGGTTTTCCATAACGGCTTCCCGTGAGGTACCGCCCACGAATATGGCGTTATGGCGAAAATGTTTCTCCATTCCCGGTTGTAGGTAGTTTGCTCCGCCTAGGTTGAGCATGTGCACAATCTCTAGGTTGCTAAAGCGCTCCTTGTTCTCAACCAAGGCTTGCTCAATGGCTTGCGGTGCTCCTGCTGCGTGACCAAACACCAGCCTCGAATTGTTCTTTATGGCCGCCACCGCCAGATTTGCGGTGGTCAGCTTGCTGTTGTAAATTGTTTCCCAAGACATAACAACGTTCCTCTTAAATACTGCGTTTCACTCTTGTCCGAGACCTTTTCACTCTTGTTGGAGGACACTTTTCTCAGAAGTGCCTCCTGTTTTTACTTTTGTTGGTAGGCGCTTTTCTCTGAATCGCCCACCTCTTTTGATTAATTTTGTGGTGATGTGACTAGAGTCCGAAGATTTTTGTTCCAATTGGTTTAAGAAAGATGTCTCCACTTAAACTTGTTAGAACGATCTTCTGACTCCCGTCTTTCACCTATTTGTTCTTCGAATCGTCAATCTTCGCAATGTTCTTGGCAAAGCCTTTCTTTGCTTCGAGGTTCGATTGGCGGGAAATCATGATGCGTTGTGCCTGTGGCGAACCGGCTCCGTGCATCGACTCGGTACGGTAGCCAACGGCTGCTGTTCCTAACGTCATATTTTCGATAAGGCGAAGGATGCGCATTCTGTTTTCGGTATCCATACCCACTGCTCCGGCCATATACTTTGCAACGTATGGTCCTACCTTCTTGTCACGGTAATCTTTTTCCGAAGGCATGGTAACCATTATTCCGCCAGCAATGTCTTCGGCAAGGCGGGCAATTTCGTAAGGGAAGCGGGTCACGTTCTGCTTACACACGTTGGCGAGTAGGTTGTCGATTTCGTAGTTGCCAGATTTTGTCTTTTTCCCTTCGGCTGAGCATGCAATTCCACAAGCGAAAAGTGTTTCGTTGAGGTGGGTCATCTCAATAAGCTTATCTTTGATGTGGGTTGCCTTTGCTGCGCCGTTGTAGTCGGCAGCTAGAGCTGCTGCACCAATGAGCACGTCGCCTACTCCAACCTTGCATCCACCATAGGATTGACGGTGGTATCCGGCGAAGCGTTCTACCATCATACCTGCAAACTCATACTCTTTGCATAGGAATACGCGTTCCCACGGAACAAATACGTCTTCAAAAACAACGAGAGCTTCATGGCCTCCAAACTGGGTATTTCCAACATCTATATCGGCACCCTCTTCAGTTTTGCGAGTGTCGCACGATTGGCGACCATAGATCATAAATACTCCTTCGGCGTCGGAAGGAACGGCAAAGGATACTGCATACTCTTTATCTTCCTCCTTCATGGCAATGGTTGGCATGATTAGGTGTTCGTGTGAGTTTACGGCTCCAGTTTGGTGTGCCTTTGCTCCGCGAACGATAATTCCATCCTTGTTTTCGCCAACAATGTGAAGATACATGTCGGGATCGGCCTGCTTCGAAGGGGCAAGGCTTCTGTCGCCCTTAGGGTCGGTCATTGCGCCGTCCACTGTAAGGTCGTTGTCCTGCACGTATTTTAGGTAATCTACAAAGCGCTTGTGGTAGCTAGTTCCGTGCTTTTGATCAATCTCGAATGTGGTAGAGAATATTGCATTGAAGGCATCCATACCCACGCAGCGTTGAAAGCATGATCCTGTTTTTTGGCCCAACAAGCGTTGCATCTTTACCTTCTTAATAAGGTCGTCGGTTCCTTGGTGCAGGTGGCAAAAGCGGTTTACGGTTTTACCTGTTAGGTTAGATGTTGCGGTCATCAAGTCCTTATACTCTTCCTTTTCTGCCAACTCGTAGGTCATAGCCACGGAGTTCATGGAAGGGCGAATCATGGGATGATCAACTGGATTTTCGATGAGTTCACCAAAAAGATATACCTTAAGGTTCAGTTTGCGTAAGCTTTCGATGTATTGTTCTCTTGTCATATCTAAAAGTTTTAAAAAGTTCCGAAAGAAAATGTGTTATAAAACCTATTGTTAAAATAACAACAGAAGATTTATTGCTTCCTTTACAATGGCCGTGCCGAACTTTCTAAAATATCTGAATAAGAGAATATAAGAGTTATTTTGAGAAATATTTGAATTGTGAGTGCG
>NZ_FMYP01000074.1 GCF_900096565.1 Williamwhitmania taraxaci | reverse complement strand
AGTGGATAATGCGGGGACGACAGCGCATCCTAAAGCTCTTTTCGGCCAAGAAATACCACCTGCTGCTGGAGTGAAGCGGCCACGCTGCTGTGCCCAATGGGAAAGGTATGCCCGCGCCTCAATAGCTAGTAATTGAATACCTGACACTTACGGTTCGTTACGGTTTTTATTGTTGCAGGCTTCCAAAAAAGGAAGTTGCAAACCATAGGGGGAGCGAAAAACGGAAGAAGTGACGCAAAGAAGGGCTATGTCGAACCAAAAAAATGGCAAAATATCCACCAAGCAAACCTAAATACGCTAAGATTTAAAACCTAGCAATCGACCTGCGGATTTAAGGTACTATACAAAATCAGGTTAAAGTTTCATTTGATTATCCAAGAACTTATAAAGAACAAAAAACAGTTTATGATATAAACGATTCCAAAAATGCAATTGGGCAGTTACTCTTTTTTGAAAGATTGAATGCAGGAAAGGCATCAGATCCAAATAAGGAGAATATACAACTTGTTTTTTGTTCCAATAAGGGTGAGATAATATCATCATTGGTTAATTTCAGGCCCGATAATAAAGGGTGGGAGCGGATTCATGGTGTTTTTGGAGATGGAGAGAATCTTTATATATCTTTTCATTCTTATGGTGCCAATGGTGATATTTTTGGGATAAAAAAATTAAGTAAGAATGGTGATTGTGTGGATTTTAAGTATACTGCGGAGCAACTAAAGGCGAATACTGTTATTCCAACTAGCAATACCGATCAACTTATTTGTTCTCGTAAAGAACTTGGATCTTTAGCAGATAAACCTGCTTTTCGTTGGGGTGTTCAAGGGTTTGAAATGCAGGGCGTTCAGAAAACCAATACGAAGTTATATATCTGGGGTCAGTCGGTATACAATGTAAGCGATCCCACCTTTAATGGGCCAGGAATGCCCCCTTCCGTACGATATTATGCAGAGGGTTTCGTGTTCGTATATAATAGTGTAACCCTAGCTTTCGAAAAAATGTTTATGATGAACCTTCCATGCAGCAAACTTGAGAGTAATTTCAACTTAATTGCATCTGAAAACGATGATTTAGAATTTTTCATCCCAGTTCAGGCTACCGAAACAAAAGATTACGCGAAAACAATTGTAGAAACGAATCTCAGTAGAGGTGAGCGATATGACAACAATTATAAGCGGTTGATGAATCCTTTATTTGTGACTATAAATGGTTCGGAGGGCAAGTTCCAATTCTTCAAGGATATCTATACTTTAGATTTAGAAAAAGGACTTATAAAATGTAAAGATGGTAGTCGATATATTGTCGGATTTGATGCTTTTGCGGGTGAGGATCGTGATGATTCCGGCGAATTGAATTATGAAAACAAGCATTTTATTCATATTACACCTGTAAAATAATAGAGGTAAATAAACGATTATTTACAGTTTTGGCATCTCTATCCAAATGCGTGTGTAAGCGATAGCATCAAAAGGCATCAACGTTAATATTGACGCCTTTTGATGCTTTTGGCCTTTTGGTAATCGTGTTACTTGTAGCCAATAAACATGTCTTTACGCGGCACGTTGTGTCAGCGAGAAGTCAAAAATAGAATGAACCAATTATGTATAATTTTATGTCTTGGTTTTGCATTCTTCCCTGTTTTGGAATCGACTTAAGACGCCTGCTTATAAGTGTCTAATGAACTGTGAATTGCTTTAAAATCCTCAAAATTGCTACTCGGAGCGAGAAAAAGGTTGTTTGAAGCGGCATAATTCCTTCTTGTAGTGCGAAAATAGCCGGTGTGTGAGGCGCTATTGTTTCGTAGAACTAGGAGTATTGCCATACTTTTTCCTAGAGATTTAGGCATATCGCGCCCAACTTTTTTCTATACTTGCCTTAAATTTCCTTTTCATGTCTAATATGAACAGCACTCTCGATTTTTTAAAGGTGGTGGTAGTTATTACCGCTACTCAGCTAATGTGGATTCTGGGCACCCTCTTTATCTTTGGCTTTATTCTTTACCTCCTTGCGCGGTTTACGCGAGCCACATACGCCAAGACGGTGGGGTGGAAGCTTGATGTGGTGGCTACTGGCTGGATAGGAACGCCAGTGCACGAGCTGGGCCATGCGCTTTTCTGCCTTATCTTTCGCCACCGCATTGTCGAAATAAAGCTTTTTACGCCCAACTCCACCGATGGAACCATTGGCTATGTGAATCACACCTACGATAGAACGAGTATTTATCAGCGCATTGGCAATTTCTTTATTGGCGTGGGACCAATCATATTTGGAGCAGTAGTGCTCTATGCTGCTCTTTATTATCTCCTTCCCAACGCCAAAGAGGTGATGGCCTCCATTGATGCGCAAAGCAAGGTGATGGCCAGTGCAAACCAACTCAGCTTTGGGGCAATCTTCGACTCGCTAAAAGGAACAGCTATTTCAACGCTGGAATCACTCTTTTTCTGGAGCAACTTTTCCCATTTACTATTTTGGGTATTCCTCTACGTTGCAGTTTGCATTTCGTCGCACATGGAGTTGAGCCCTTCTGATATCAAGGGAGCCTTGAGCGGATTAATTTCGCTGGTGCTTTTCTTTTTGCTCATCAATACTATCATAATGTTGCTTGAGGTTACTGGGGTTAGCAATCACTTTGGTCACTGGTGGAGCTACCTGAAAATTGAGAGCTACGGCGGTGTAATCAACAAGTATGTGGGGATGTTTGCTGCACTTTTTATCTTTGCAGGTATCATTTCAGCCTTGAACTTTATCTTCTCCTATGTTGTGTTAAACATTTACTCGCTTATCAAAGGCGATGGGATGGTTAATCCTTTTTGGTAGGGCGAAATTGGGTGGGGAAGTCTGAAGAATAAAAGAGGTAGGCGTATTTCGGATAATATTTAAGGATATAGATTAGAACGGACTTCCATTCGCAACTAGTGTAACCGGCAGAATATCAAACAAGCCGTCCCAACTGGGGAACGGCTTGTTTGTCTAAATATTGGAACAATTGTTGCAATTACATTTTACGCTTAAAGATATTGTCGAGACCAATGGTTCCTTCTAGGTGTTTGAGGTATGAGTCAGATTTAACGTGCGTCAGTTCCTTTTGGGCGAAAACCAATTTCTCATCGATGCGTAGTTCCTCTATGATGGATTGGTTCACTTTTTTATCCTTAAACGCAGTTATATAATCAATCTGGGCTTGCCAATGCTTGGTGTCGCGTTGTTGCTTCAAACTCAAGCGCTCCTTATACCAATCGCTTGCCACGACATATTCGCGGGTAAACATCTTTCTAAGTTCTGGATTGGAGAGTTCCATCCCCTTGAAGTCGCCATGTGCCATAACATGAATAAGGACTTGAAGGGGCGGAATAGCCGACTCCACGCTTCCATCCTCAATATACATCATGGCAGATTTTTGCTGGGCCTCCACTATATTGTTTACTCCATCCACAAACTCCTCCATATCCTGAAGTTCAGGACGAAGCACTTCGTCGGAGAATACTCCCATGGGTTCCTCAAAAATACGACCGAGATGCTTGAAAATGAATGATCGGGTAATACGGTAACCCAAACGGCTCGCAAGAACTTTTTGACCCTTAAATTCAAAATCATCGACCTTTTCAAGCAGCCCTTCACGGATTAGGCGAGTCGGTTTTTTCTCCTCACTATCCATGCGACACCACAACTCAGGAATCAAAATACTGATGTCGTGATCGAATCGGTTCTTAGGGCCCACATACCCAGCCGAGGTGGAGAATCCATCATATCCGGTAAGGATGTAGGAAAGAAGAGCGTTGTTGAGGTCGGTTGTTGCTACCAACATATTAAATGGACCTTTTGTAAGGGCCCCTTCGGAGCCGGCTCCTGTAGTAGAGGGCGATTTTCCCGTTAGGCTGCAAATGAAATCCATGAACAGTTCAGGATACTCTTGGTAGTGAATTGGGTTGTAAACGCTCAGCGATCGCAAGCCAGCCTTGATGTCGGCTGGGTTGTTTTTCCGCCCCGCTAGAATATTGGTAACGGGAAAGTTTACCGGTTTGTCCAATGGGATTTTTCGGAAAAGCCGAATGCCCACTTTGGCAAGGTATCCATCAACTGGGTTTGAGAAATCGGGGTTGGTTTGAAGGTAGCGTGGGTTTCCCGAGCGTGTATTATTGTCGAGTTTCCGCAGGTGCGATGGCGTAATAAAGAAGTTTCCATTTTTGTCGGCGGCTCCCCTGATTATGAGTGTTTTGATAGGATCGGTGTACTTGTCGAAATGGATGGCATCCTCAATAATCTCTTTTCCATCATCAGGGGAAAGCGGTTCGTAGTTCGTGGTGAAGTTGTTTTGCTGCGAGAGATCCTCCTCCGCCTGCTTATCGTAACCGCGGTGTATTGCCTCATCGGGGCGTTGAAAAAAGAGTTTTTCGCAATTCTCCACTAACTTTACGCTTAGGTTCTTCTGATCGGGGTGGAGATACTCCAGAAGATTAGCCGGAACGGTAATTGTTGCGGAAATATCGTCCTCCATTTGCACCTTGGCTGCCGCAATAAAATCGGGCCGTAACGAGTGCATATACCATGACTTATCCTGAGCGAAACCTACCCTGAGGTAAGAGGTATTAATCTTCCTATTGTCGTGCATCAGGGAGTGGCCCATACGACCATTTACCGTATCTATTGAGAAGAGGCTGCGCCAGTCGGTACCAATTACTTGATTTTGACTCACTTTTTTGATAAGGAATAGAAGGGCTTTAACCTGATCGGGTATCGATTTTATAAAAGTGTTGTATTCATCAGTATAGCCATCGTATGGGGTAAGCAGTTTTATTACCGATCCAAGAGTGCGATCGGGCCCTAGAATTGTACGATTTACCTCCTTCTTGTCGGAAGAGTTTTTCCAACGGTGGCTATAATCGTAAGCAATGATTTCATCGACCTTTGCAAAATCTGTTTCCTTATTATCAATGTAGAAGGTTCCGTAATTAATGGCGTTAAGCAACGATTTGGAGATCTCCGACTTTCCTCCGCCCGAAACGGTGCTTGGCTTATGCAGAAAAGATCCTTCGGCAAAGGTCAAAACAAGATACCAGTTTGGGGCAAAGGGATGCTTTTCCATGTGCACCTTTTGTCCGCTAGGCAAAACATAGAAGTGGTTGCGAAGCAGTTTTATACCTGTTTTCTTTCCCTTGTAATCCCATGATATGCGGCTATCGTTAAGCGTGAATTCAGCATTTTCGGGTAAGTATATTACGTTTGAATGCAGCTTGTCTACCCCATAGTTTTCAGGGAGTATATCCATCATGTGGGCAAACTGTTTTTTTACCTCTTCGAAGGAGAATTTGCCCTCAAAATTTTTAATCAATTCCGAAGCAGAAAATCTGTTCCCTACATTTCGTCTGGAGAAGGCGAGCGTTCCACCAGCGTGCTCTTCTTCCGAAAGGCCCAGCATGTTTGCCGCATAGCTAATTTGAGTTTTCACCTCTTTTTTAGAGTAGCCAAAGTAGTTGTCGGCGATCAGCGTGATTACGACACCACTCTCATCGCGGCAGGTTACCTTAAAGGCAACACCCTCGTTGTAGAGTTCATTTTTGTCTTTCCAGCACATGCCATCCTTGCGCTGACGCTCGGTGGCATCTTCCCAGTTAGGAAGGCCTATCTCTGATTTTTTAAGTTCTAGTAGTTGTGGGGCAAGAATTACACATCCCGTATGTCCAGACCAGTGTTCAATATCAAGGCCTGAGTCGTTTTTGAAGAGGTAAGGATCTCCGGCATTTCCAAAGATCGATTCCACAAAATCGAGGTTGCTAACCAACGAAGCGGGAGCAAAGAATCGGATCTCCATGGTTTTCCGTGGCATAAATCCGGGCACCTCTGGCGAAACGGTTGGGCGGAGCAGTAGAGACGTCCACAGGTGAGCCTTGTTCTTCTGCGCCGAAGTGAATGGGAGAATCATATACTCTTCGGGTGGCGTAAGAGCCGAGTGAAGCATGTGGGCGAAGGCAAGTTTTGGAACTTCCTTCTTGTCGGGAGGTACAGGTAGACCGCCCTTTACAATATGAAAGGAGTCCTTGGTTGTCCTTCTGTCGTGCAGCGGATTGTGAAGCACCCCTTGGGCTATGCGATACGATTTTATCAGTTTGTTTTCAAACTTGTTCGAATTCGGTGGAAGGCTTACTTCCCGACCTATTCCAGCCTTGTCGAGCACAAACGAATCGAACGGAATGCGCAACGGCAGACTATACTCAAGGTCGTTTAGATAGCGATTTATAAAATTTTGGATGCGTTTATCGGCTGGGTTGATGATCTCCATCGAAAGAAGGCGCATCTTTTCTTTATAGTTGTTCAGTAGGCTTTCGGCAAGGTTCACAAATTCCTGCTCTGTCATTCCTTCCTGCAAATCATTGCTTTCTCCCTCATAGATTGGTTGACCCATGGAGGCAAGTTTCATGTTGATATAGCGAATAATATCCTTCCGCTTTTTTTCTGTAACCACCTGGTTACTATAGTTGTTTGTGCTCATATTGTTTGCAAATTAATTTGGTTGAAATTAGTAATCTTATCCTAAATTCTTGCTGCTATAGAACATTCGATACTGGAAGGCTGTGATTTAATGAATTGAAGTAAGTATCAGACATGCACACCTATAGGTATTTTGTCGTGCCTCTCTCCGTTGTAACTATTTTCGCGATTAGTCAAATCTAAAACGTTTGAGAAAAGATTTTGATCGAAAAAACAAAAAACGTTTTTTATTTTCTTGCCAAACGATTTCATTACATAGTGGTAGGGAGTTCGGAAAGGGGCCTGATTTCCAAGATTTAAACCTTCAAAGTTCTGGATATGATCGACTAAATGCGATCATGGTTACCATCATCTCTCACATATTTTATCAAAACGTTGATATAGTTTCAGGGAATTAGTATTTTTAGGCTGTTCTATATACCGTTATGAAGAGAATACTTGTCCTAACCGTTTCATTGCTGGCGCTTCTACCCGCATTTGTTGTTGCCCAGATCTCACCACTGGGAATCCCATTTAGCAAGCAATACCTCCCTGAAGAGTATAAGAATGCTGAGTCCAACTGGTCGCTCACCAGCGACGATAATGGCATAATGTACTTTGGTAATGAGAGGGCAATTCTGGAATATGATGGAAAAGAATGGCGGTCGATCGTTGTTGATGACGAACGAATTCAATCGCTCGTGTGCCTCAATAACTGCGTTTATTTTGGAGGCAACCAATCGTTTGGTGTCATCAAAATCGATGCACTTGGCAAGCACTATCCTCAATACCTTTCGGCTCGGTTTGGGTCAGGAAAGGAGATCAATACAATATGGAAAACCTATGCACTTGCAGGGAAAATTTACTTCTGCTCCCTAAAAGTAGTTTTTGTCTACAATCCTTCGGACGACTCCATCCAAACCATTGATTTGCCTAAGAATAGTTTCCTTGCCTTTGTTGTAGACAATCAGCTTGTGTTTGGTAATTGGGAGCAAGGCCTTTTTAAAATAAAAGGTAATCAGGTGTATCCATTATCTGGTGGTAATTTCTTTAAGGAAAAGGATGTATTTGCTGTTTTGCCATACAATACAAGCACTTGGCTAGTGGGAACGAGTGTAGATGGGCTGTTTTTATACGATTTAATAACAGGAAAAACTAAGATATTTGATGGTTCAGCCTCAGCCAAGAGTGTTAATGCATTTTTAAAGACCAATAATTTCTACTCTGCTGCTCTGATAAACGACTCAACCTACTCACTAGGAACCCTCGGAGGGGCTATTATTATCAACAAGAAGGGTGAAATACTGAGTTTAATTTCCAAGAAGTATGGGCTTACAAACGAGGAGACAACAAATCAACTTGTTGCACCATCTTCTGCACAATCCAAATCTATATGGCTCACATTAACCCTTGGAGTTGCTCGTGTCGATTATCCATCTATCACCTCGCGCTTTGCCGATGAATCGGGGCTTCTCGGAAATGTTATGGCAATTAGGCGATACAACAACGACCTATATGTTGGTACCATTAGGGGTTTGTATAAGTTACGGTTTAACAACTTTGGCCTACCCGAGTTTATCCAAATCGATCAAATTAAGGGTCAGGTTAATACCCTTATGGTTACTCAAGAAAAAGGTAAAGATGTTTTGCTTGTTGGCTCAACTCAAGATATATACCGAATAAATGGTTCTAGAATCAGCGCATTTGGATCGGTGGATGCACTCACCTATCGCTTTTTGAAACCCAGAGCGGGCAAAAGCGTAATTTACGCCGTAAGCGAGCGCAGCTTAAAGCGACTGGTAAACGATAATGGTGTATGGCGACTCGATAACTCATGGGAGAGCATTAACGATTACTGTAAGGAATTGATCGATTTAAAGGACGGTAGCTTGCTTGGGAGAACAAAAAATGGCTTATTCCTAATTGAGCCTAGCGGAGGTAATAAAAAAATTGCTGAACGAACAGGCATTCAAGGGCGAATCTTGGAGGTTGAAGGCAATGTTTACATTGTCTCTGATTCTGTTTCGTTAAAGTACAGTAATGGAAATCTCGCTGCAACTACCGAAATTGATTCTATATTCCGTATTCCTGCAAAGAAAATATTAAGCGTTTCCACATTGAGTAAGGACAGGCTATTGCTGGTTGTTAAGGATCAAACTGAGTTTAAGTATTTCCTAGCAACAAGAGGTAAAAATGGATGGTTGCTCAACAATCAGATTGGTGGAAGAGTGCCCTCGATGAATACTCCTGAAATCTTTCAAGACATGGACGGTTCCACCGTTTGGATTGGAGGGTTGAAAGGTTTATTCTCCTTGAATTTAAATCTGTTAGGTAAGTTGCCAAATGCATCTTTCAAGACCTTGATTCGTTCCATAACCCTTGCAGAGGATTCGCTGCTCTACTACGGCAACTTTGATGCTAGCACGAACAAGCAGATAAGCATTAACGCCGATGGTGCCCTTATGCTAAATAGTTCGCTGGATTTTAAGTTTAACTATATAACTTTTACTGTGGCTGCACCCTTCTTTGAAGAGGAAGCCAAAATCCAATACAGCTACTACCTCGAAGGTTTCGATAGGGGATACCTTAAGTGGACCAGCGAAAACCGCAAGAGCTACCCAAACCTTTCGGAAGGAAGTTATAAATTCTGGGCAAAGGCTCGAAATATTTATGGTGAGGAGACGAAGCCTACCTGCTTCGTTTTTGAAATTTTCCCTCCTTGGTATCGCACAACCCTTGCCTTTATAATGTATGTGTTACTCGGTTTGTTTGGGATTTATTTGATTGTTCGTTTTTATACCAGAAAACTCGAGGAAGACAAGAAACGGTTGGAGCAAATTGTCAAGGAGCGAACTGCTGAGGTGGTGATGCAGAAGGATGAGATTGTCTATAAAAACCTAGAAATTGAGAAGAAGAACAAGGATATTACGGACTCAATTCGCTATGCTAAACGTATACAGACTGCCGTATTGCCCAATAAGCAATCGTCGCCAAAGCTCGAATACTTTATATTCTTCAAGCCTCGTGATATCGTAAGTGGTGACTTTTATTGGATCTACCACTTTGAGGCTCAGAATGTGGTAATTGCAGCTGCGGTTGATTGCACGGGACATGGTGTGCCTGGGGCATTTATGAGCATGCTAGGGGTTGCCTTCTTAAATGAAATTGCGTCCGATCCTGCGGTGCAGCACACCGATGAGATTCTTAACGTGCTTCGGGATTTTGTGATCCGATCGCTCAACCAAACTGGAAAGGAAGGAGAGAATAAGGACGGGATGGATATCGGCATAGTTCGTATCGATTTAAAGAGTGGATTGCTCGAGTTTTCGGGCGCAAACAATCCTCTTTTCCTTATTCGCAATAATGAGTTAATGGAATTTAAGCCCGATAAGATGCCAATAGGTATCCATGTGCGCGAAGAAGCTCCTTTTACCCGACATGAGATACAACTGCAAGAGAACGATGTAATGTACCTTTTTACCGATGGTTTCCCAGATCAGTTTGGCGGAGACGATAAACGAAAATACATGAAGAAAAGGCTTAAAGAGTTCTTATTAACTATACACATGGTACCAATTACTCAACAACTCGAAATGTTTGAGGGGGAATCGACCAACTGGATGGGGAATCTTGAGCAAATAGACGATCAATTAATCATTGGGATTCGATACGTTAATTCTGATAAGATTTAACATACTTTAAATGATAAAGTACTACTAATTCTAAAAACCCCTTCTCGAATGCTAAAAGAGAAGGGGTTTTTGTTTACTTTCCTGTTTTAATGCCGTAACTTACATCGCTGGGTTAGCTCGCTCTTAAACCACTATTTGATTTAGTGCCTTTGCCAATTATATGATATTTTTCAGCAGGTTTATGGCGTATTAATTGCAATCCAACTGATGTTTATCTTTTACTGTCAATCCTATGTGTTTGATTGTAAGCGGATGTTTTTTATGAAACTAATAAATCTCTATAGCCATGAAGCCAACTCTACTTTTATCCTATTTTTTTCTGCTGAGCCTATTGAGCCTATCCACATCTGGGCAGCAAGTTGTTAGCACTACAGGTGGCTCAATTGTAGGCGCCTCTTATACAGTCACTTATACTGTAGGTGAGGTAGCAAACACCACCCTTTCTGGAGGTGGATACATTCTAAACCAAGGTTTCCAACAACCTTCGTATACAATTACTTCCATTGAGGATAATCTTCCTTCTGCTGTGCTTGCAGTGTATCCTAATCCCACAAATGGGATAATTAATGTGGAAATGAACGATTTTCTAGGTAAATCACTCTCCTACATTCTTTATGACTTTAAAGGCCAAGAGATATTACGACACTCTGGCCAGCCTGGACCTATTGTTAAGTTTGAGATCGACCTTTCAAATTTTTCTGAAGGTATATATCTATTAAAGGTATTGTCCGACGATCGTTCCATCAAAGTAATTAGGGTCGTTAAGAACTAGCAGGTAGTTGGTTTGCATCTAAATTTTCTTTTTACATGAATGCACACATGGGTTGCCAACCATTTCAGGTTTATTGTATTTGTAACAGTTGAGTAATAGCGCAAACCTGCTTTTCTACTAATGAGCCTAATGGCTAATTTCTTTTTGTTTTTATTGAAAAAACTAAAATCTAACGATATGAAAGCTAAGAGCATAATATCTATCTTAATTTTGGTAGTGTTTGCAGTAATAGGCGCAAAAGCCCAAGCTCCTCAAGGAATGAGCTACCAATCGGTTGTTCGAAATAGTGCTGGTGCCACGCAAATAAGCACTCCTGGAACCATTCGGTTCTCAATACTCGTCGACGGCGAATCGGGCACGCCTGTATATGTTGAAACGCAGACATTTACCACCAGCGCGCAGGGACTTATAGTAGCTACGATTGGTAAAGGTAGTCCTACTCAGGGTACATTTAGTGCAATAAACTGGAGTGTTGGCAACTACTATCTTAAGGTAGAGGTGGATATAAGCAACAAGGGCAGCTATAGCCTCAGTGGCACAAGTCCTATTGTTTCGGTTCCTTACGCTTTGTATTCCGGAACAGCGGGAAACCTTGCAGCAACTGGAGGCTCCAGCAGTAACGTTCTTACTTGGGATGGTGGCAACACCGATCCAAATGTAGCTCTGTTTGAGGTAAAGGACAAGAATGGAAATCCAATTTTCTCAGTTTACCCAACAGGCGTAGAGATTATATTCGACGAAACAGCACCTGTTCGCGGAGCTAAAGGTGGCTTTGCGGTTAGTGGTCGTAACTCCACCCGTGCAGTTGTCGATATTATGCGTATGAATGCCGATTCTACTACAGTCTACGTGAATAACCTTGCAAAGCGAGGAGCAAAAGGTGGTTTTGCAGTTAGCGGACGAAACTCAACCAGAGCGGGTGCAAGCGAAATCCTTCGTGTTACCCCCGATAGCACACGTATATACACATCCAATGCAGCTTCGGGTTTTGGAGTGGGGCAGAGGGGTTCTGGAACTACAGATAGCTATCTGAAACTTCTTCCGAATAATTACTTTATTGGGCACCAAAGTGGAATAAAGACAACCGGCCTTTACAATACCTTTTTTGGTTACACCACCGGGCTTGCTAACACCACTGGTGCCAACAATATTTTTATTGGGTACGAAGTGGGTAAGACCAACACCACCGGTTCTTTCAATACATTTTTGGGATATCAAGCGGGTTTTACCAACAATGCCAGCTACAACTCTTTTGTTGGATATCAAGCAGGTAAGGCAAACACTTCGGGCCAGTTCAATACCTTCTTTGGTTATAATGCCGGTCTATCGAATAATACTGGTGTGAGCAATGTTTTTATTGGGAACGAAAGTGGCAAAACAAACACTGGCGGTTCAAGTAACGTCTTCATAGGAAAATCCAGCGGTGCCGGTAATACTACTGGCTCTTCAAACCTATTTATTGGAAAAGAGAGTGGATTTAAAACTACAACTGGATTCTCGAACCTTTTCCTTGGCGAAAATTCAGGGTACAGTAACTTGACAGGCGAGCATAATGTATTTATTGGTCAATTTGCTGGTTATTCTGGTACTGCGCTTAAGAATAACATCTTTATTGGGGATAGTTCAGGTTATAATTCCAATAACCAGTTTGCTACTAACAACGTGTTTATTGGATATGCTGCCGGTAAGAATACCCAGAGTTACAATAATATTTTCTTGGGGAATCAAGCTGGATGGAGCAATTCAGGTGGACAAAATAATATTGCCATTGGAGATAAGGCCGGGTATAGCAATACCACCAGCCAGAATATTTTTATTGGTACAGAGGCAGGAAAAAGTAATACAACTGGTTCTTTCAATATAATGATGGGCCGTTACACTGGGCGTAACGTAACTACGGGATCTCAGCAAATCTTAATAGGTGGCGGTGCAGGTGGCAGTTTAACAACTGGTAATGAAAACATAATGTTGGGGAGTAATGCAGGTGCCATTAACGACGGAGATCGCAACATCTTTATAGGAAATTCTGCAGGCTGGAGCAATACCGGATCTAATAATATAATAATGGGCTATAAAGTAGGTTATGCATACTTCCAAACGGTATCTAATCGGTTGATTATTGATAATTCGCAGGTAGCCGCACCACTTATTTGGGGCGAGTTTGATAACCGAAGATTGGTTATAAATGGCACAAATACCAACAACTCAACTAATAGAAATTTCTTTGTGAATGGAAGCGCAGGTGGAACAGGTGGGTGGTTTAATGATTCCGATATGCGTTTAAAAAAGAGTATCAAAACCATTCAGAATCCTTTGGAAAAAGTGATGGCTCTTCATGGGGTCAACTTCGAGTGGAAAGATACTTCAAACCACGAGAAGGGAATTCAAATTGGTTTTATAGCTCAAGAGGCAGAAAAGATTATTCCTGAGGTGGTGAATTACTCTAAGGAGAACGATGTTTACTCTATGCAGTATGCACCTATTACTGCTCTGTTAGTCGAAGCCATGAAAGAGCAACAATTAATCATCAACAATCAGGCAAAAGAAAATACCGAACAAAAAGCTTCAATCGACGAACTTAAGGCTCGCATTGCCAAGCTCGAAGAGCTGGTAAATAAATTAGCAACAAACAAATAAAGCTATGATACGACGTTTACTTATTTTTGCCATTGGGCTGTCGTTATTTCTGACAAATGATCTATTTGCCCAAATTCCTCAAGGAATTAGCTACCAATCGGTAGTTCGAAATAGTGCTGGTGCCACGCAAATAGCCACACCCGGAACCATTCGGTTCTCAATACTTCAAGGCGGTGAAACAGGTACGGCTGTTTATGTTGAAACGCAGAGTTTTACTACTAGTGCACAGGGACTTATTGTAGCCACAATAGGAAAAGGAACTCCTACTCAGGGCACCTTTAGTGCAATAAACTGGGGTGGCAATAGCTACTACCTGAAGGTGGAGGTTGATATTAGCAACAAGGGCAGCTATAGCCTTAGTGGCACTAGCCCTATTGTTTCGGTTCCATATGCGTTAACAGCTGGAAGCCTTGCCACAACAGGAGGAGCCAGCGGCAACGTTCTTACATGGGATGGTGGCAACTCCGATCCAAACGTAGCCCTTTTTGAAGTAAAGGATAAAAGTGGCAACCCAATCTTCTCAGTTTACCCAACAGGCGTAGAGATTATATTCGACGAAACAGCACCTGTTCGCGGAGCTAAAGGTGGCTTTGCGGTTAGTGGTCGTAACTCCACCCGTGCAGTTGTCGATATTATGCGTATGAATGCCGATTCTACCACAGTATACGTGAATAACCTTGCAAAGCGCGGAGCAAAGGGTGGCTTTGCCGTAAGCGGACGAAATTCTACCAGAGCGGCGGGAAGCGAAATCCTTCGCGTTACTCCTGATAGTACACGTATATACACCGCCAATGCAGCTTCAGGTTTTGGCGTTGGGCAGAGGGGTTCTGGATCTACAGATAGCTATCTGAAACTTCTTCCAAATAATTACTTTATTGGGCACCAAAGTGGAATAAAGACAACAGGACTTTACAATACCTTTTTTGGTTACACCACCGGGCTTGTAAATACCACTGGTGCTAATAATATTTTCATTGGGTATGAAGTAGGTAAGGCCAATACTACTGGTTCTTTTAATAATTTCACGGGCTATCAGGCTGGCTTGAAAAACACTATCGGTTTCGACAATGTATTTATTGGAAACAAAGCGGGTCAGAAGAACGTGGATGGAAGCTACAACGTATTTCTTGGATCAGAAGCAGGAAATAACAATGTGGATGGTTTATATAATACTTTTCTGGGTTATCAAGCAGGTTTTAGCAACACTGGAGGAGCGTCTTGGTTAGGCGATTTTAACACCTTTATTGGCTATCAGGCAGGTTATAGTGCCACAACCGGATACCGCAATATTGCCATTGGCTATCAGGCAGGGTATGGGTTAACGACCAACCGCTACAATGTGCTTATTGGTGAAACAGCCGGTTACTCATTAAGTACAGGGCAAGCCAACGTTTGTATTGGAACCTATTCAGGCCAAAGCCTTACCTCTGGTGTGGGTAATATTGCAATTGGGTTAGATGCTGGATTTGTAAACAGTACCGGTGAAGAGAATGTATATTTAGGTCTTGGTGCGGGAAGGGGTTCTACTGGTAGCAGATGTGTTTTTCTTGGCTCCTATGCTGGGTATTCTGAATTAGGGAATGATAAACTTTACATTGAAAACTCTACCAGTTCAACACCTCTTATTGGGGGTGATTTTGCTGCAAACAGGGTTGGGATAAATCGGATGCCTACTACCTATACGCTTGAAGTGGGTGGTACTATTTGGGCAAATGGTACGGCAATTACTGCTGGGATTTCCACATGGTCTGACACAAGATTCAAAACTAATGTTACTCCTATTAGTAACCCGATTGATTTGATCATGAAGTTGAGGGGTGTTCGTTTCGATTGGAAACGTGAAGCTTTCCCTGACCGTAATTTCACAAGTGGTAAGCAAGTGGGATTCATTGCGCAGGATGTTGAGTCTATCCTACCTGAAGTGGTTACTACTGATGCCGAAGGCTTTAAGTCTGTTTCTTACGACAAAGTATCCGCCGTTCTTGTTGAAGCTGTAAAAGCCCAGCAGCTGCAAATAGAACAACTCAAGACTGAGAATACTAAGGTTGCCCTAATGGCAAAAGAAAATACCGAACAAAAAGCTTCAATCGACGAACTCAAGGCTCGCATTGCCAAACTCGAAGAAATGTTAAATAAACTAATCTCAAACAAATAAACCTATGATACGACGTTTACTTATTTTTGCAGTTGGGCTGTCGTTATTTCTAACAAACGATATATTTGCCCAAGTTCCTCAGGGGATGAGTTACCAATCGGTTGTTCGGAATAGTAGTGGAGCTCCTCAGCTCTCTACCCCTGTTGCTCTAAGGTTTTCTATACTTCAAGGCAGTGCTACTGGTACAGCCGTTTATGTGGAAACGCAGAATTTCACGACCAATGCACAAGGAGTTGTTACGGGCACTATTGGTACAGTTACGCCCACCCAAGGTGTTTTTAGCACCATCGATTGGGGTAGTGGAACCTATTTCTTAAAAGTGGAGGCCAACATCAACAACCAAGGCTACAACCTTAGCGGCACTAGCCCTATTGTTTCTGTTCCTTATGCGTTAACAGCCGGAAGCCTTGCGGCTAAAGGAGGAACCAGCGGCAACGTTCTTAGTTGGGATGGATCTAGCTCCAATTCCAGCGGAGCCCTATTTGAGGTTAAGGATAAGAATGGAAACCCGATTTTCTCAGTTTACCCAACTGGAGTAGAGGTTGTTTACGACGAAACAGCCCCAGTTCGCGGAGCCAAAGGCGGATTTGCCGTGAGCGGCCGTAACTCCACCCGGGGCATTAAAGATGTGCTGAGGGTTACCACCGACTCTACCATTGTGTATGTAAACACTGATGCAACTCGCGGAGCAAAGGGCGGTTTTGCTATTAGTGGCCGTAATTCCACACGCTTGGCCGGAAAGAATATTCTTTTTTCGGTCGATTCGAAGGAAACTTCCATAATTAATAATGATTCCACCAAAGGATTAAATCTTACCCGACCACTCGCCGATGGTACCTCAGAGAGTTACCTTAACATTACCCCAAAAAACTGCTTTATTGGCAATGTAGCTGGTAAATCGATTCTAGAGGGGAGGCACAATATATTTATCGGGGATAGCGCGGGGGCTTACACTACTGGTGAGTATATGGGTGATTTCATGTATAATGGTAGCGACAATATCTTTATTGGAAGGCAGGCCGGTTTGGTGAACACTTTTGGATCTGGAAATGTTTTTATTGGTCAAAGAGCTGGTGCGGATTTATTCTATTCATCCAATACGTTTATTGTAGCCAATGGCCCCACACCCCTAATTTTCGGAGACTTTAATTCTGGCAATGTGGGTATTGGTGTGAACGACCCTACCGCTTCGCTGGATGTGGGTGGCAATTTAAGGGTTAGAGGGCTTGCTCCCACCGTTATTTCCCCTCTATCAATTGATACAGATGGAACCATTGTCGTGGGCGGAGGGTCGGATGTTAGGCTTAAAACCAATATCGAGCCGCTCCCTTATGGGCTGCAATCGGTGCTGAAACTTAGAGGCGTTACCTATAACTGGAAAAAATTGCCCAATGATATCAAGCGGGTTGGCTTTATTGCTCAGGAGGTTGAAGCTGTTATTCCTGAACTGGTTTATACCAATAAAAATGATGGCATGAAGGGTATTAACTATCCAGAAATGACCGCTGTGCTGGTAGAGGCCGTTAAGGATCAGCAGAAAATCATTGAGGAACTAAAATCCGAGAATGAGTTGATGAAAAAGCAGATGGAGGAGATTAAGCAAATGGTATTGGACATGAAGAAGTAATTCCATCGATTACTTAAAGATATAAAGCCCGAAACAGAAATGTTGTCGGGCTTTCTTTTAGTAATATCGGGTGTGCGCTTCCCATATCTACTTAAAAAAAGTGTTGTAGAAGCCTATAATTGTGCTCTTGGTGTCTACAAAAATACGTCGGCTATCGAACTTTATGCTTCGGTTGTATAAAAATAGTCTCTAGCTGTCTAAAATTATTCTTTAGGTGTTCAAAAATATACGTTACGAGTCGAAAAATATACGATAGAGGTATAAAAATATACACTTGGCGTATAAAAATATGCTTTAGAAGTATATAATTATATTTTAGCCGACTAAAATTGTGCACGAGCCGACTAAAATTATGCACGAGCCGACTAAAATTGCACACCAGCCGCTTAAAATTGCGCACGAGCCGTATAAAATTGCGCACGAGCCGTATAAAATTGTGCGTTAGCCGACTAAAATTGCGCACCAGCCGTATAAAATTATGCTTCTGAAGTATAATTTTTGCAATAAACAGTGGTTTGGAAAGTAATAATTTCGTAAATTTCGATTCCGAACGCCATTAATACTCTTATTGATATGATTTACCTCGACCTACCTTGATATTTCGGTGATATTGTGCCACTTGTTTCGGTGATGTTGTGCCACAAAAAAAGGGATGATTTCGTGACCAAATTTATGAATTAATTTGAGCTTTTTTCATCTTGTTTTTTCGCATTGACTCACCGGTTAATTCAATGCGGTGTGACGAGTGAACCATGCGGTCTAGAATTGCATCGGCAATGGTTCCTTCGCCAATTGTTTCATGCCAGTTTTTTACCGGTATCTGTGCGGCAATGATAATAGAAGTCTTGTCATACTTCTGTTCAACGATATCCATTAGGGCATTTCTTGCCGGATCGTCAAAGGCTGTTAACCCAAAATCATCCAGTA
>NZ_FMYP01000073.1 GCF_900096565.1 Williamwhitmania taraxaci | reverse complement strand
GTTGCTTTCAGCTGTCGGACATAGTAATTTACCGTATTGCGGTGTATGGCTAAACTTGAAGAACAGCTGCGGTTGCTTTCTCCTTTGATTTTTAACTGAATTAATTGTCGTACATCCATGATATCTATCTTCTTTGCGGCCATATCCCTGATTTAAGTTTCAGCGATAAGATAGAAATCATTCCTTTCAATGGCTCAATGGCGCAATTTGCGTCGAAACGGGTGGCGCAACTTCGACCGAAACAATAGCCTAAATGCACCTAAAAAAGTGGCACAACTTCGACCGAAACGCCTGGCACAACTTGAACCGAAATGGGTGGCACAACTTCGACCGTTTTATCTACAATTAACCTGTCGTAGCTAGTTAGTCGAATTCCGGAGGTAAGCGCGTTGCTGTTGTCGCGCCTAAATAGTTTTAGCTGTTTAAGGTTGAAGGCCGAGGTTGAGCGGTTGTATATCTCTATAAAATCGGCACCTCCGGTGTGGGGATTAAACAGCAACTCATTAATTACTATTTCTTGCCATTGCGCAAGTCTCGTCATGGCAAACGGAACCTCTACATTAGAAAGATTATTGCCGGCTAGGTCGGTTATGCCCTCCCCAATGGCTAAGTGGTATATGGTGTTCGTTGTCATGGGGCTGGCGAATGCTAGTCGAACATTTACGGCTGGGGCTGTTGCGCTCTGCATAGTAATGACACCAAGGTTCCCATCAACAGCGAATTTCTCATTGGTGATAGTGGCGAGTTGAAGCGGTTCCGAAAACTCAAGGGTAATAGTTTGCTCGTTTAAGACTGAAATACTTTTTAGCGTAGGGGGCGTGATATCCGGATTGGCAGCGCTCACCGAATTAACTTCTCCGGGAGTTCCACCAGCCAGATTTTCGCTGGCTATCCAGTTTAGGGAATCTTCCGAGAGATTGTCATAATCAATTTTTTCGAGTGAAAAGCCACCTTCCTTTTTTATTCCATCGCGGTACCAATCGTCGGAGTAGGTTACCTGTGTTATTGTTCTTCCTGCAATGTCTTTAAGTGATAGTATCGTTCCGGCGTTGGTTAAAGAGGGGAACGAGGTTACACCAATAGCACCTTTTTCGGCGAGTTTGGGTTGGGTGGCGCAAGTAGTTGTTGTAAGCAAAAGGTATTTGTTTGGGGGTAGAATAATGTTCCGAAGGGTTGCTCTGTTATTTGCGGCCAGCAGAGTCCAACCGTCAAGGTTTAACGTATCAATTGTGCGGCTCACAAGCTCTACATACTCGCACTCAGGTAGTCCTGCTACTGGTGTCGGGTCAGCCATCACTTCGTTGAAAACGGTGGATCCAAACTCAATAAATGGACCAAAATCAATGGTGATAGAGTCGGCGCTTTGGTTGCCTTCGCTATCGGTTAGGTTTCGCCACGAAAGGGTTGCTCTGCGCGGTAGGTCGGTTGATGCAACGAATTGAATGTTGCCGTTTTTATTGACTAGCGAAATTGGTTGGATGGGATTTCCTTCGCTCCAAAGATGAATTTTGTCTTCCAGTTGACTGGTGGATGCTACCGGTTCTGAGAATTTTAACGATGCAACTCTTTTCTCGCTTCGGGTAGCCGAAATCAATTTTGGCCCCGAGGCAAATCGGCACAGGTTGATGTCGTCGGCCCAAAGTAGCCCGGCACGGGTAGAGGTGTAGTTGAATCTAATGCTGAAACTTTTTATTGCAGTTAAGGTGGTGTCGGTAAATTGGTATTCTTCCTCGTTGATGAAAAGCGTTCTTTCCCCATTTGAAAATAGGATCAATTCGATGGCTGCTTGACTATTCTCTTTCCATTTAAATTGTGTGGAAATAAGTGTCTTAATGTTTTTTCCTTTTTCAATTTGCCATACCTTAAGCGTGTCGTCGTCGCCCGATTGGTTTACTCCAATGGCGTAACCGGTTAGGGCGTCGAGAGATAAGATATTGCTGTTGTTTGCCAGTAAAAGAGCAAAGTTATTGTCGGTCGAGGGCAACCAGTTTCCGGTTTTTAACTTGCATGAAAGCGTATAGCTGTCGGTTCTAAGGTTGGCTTCGGTAGGTATTGTTAGTGTAGACTGTTTTCCTTCGGGCAAACCATTGTGTCGAATCGATTTAGGACTTCCCAAGGCAGACGTGTTGTCTATCTTCCAACTGTCTGTTCCAATCCAAGTGATCGGAGTGGTTCCCGACTCAAAAGTTTCGCTTAGCGGACAGGTTTTATCTTGGGCAATCTCAAAGTTGAAGGGTGTTTTTGGTAAATTAACTGTCACTAAAGTGCCGGAGTAGCGACCGGTCGGAAATTCTTCAGTTGGTTGGAGATTCGCTCTCCCATTTATAAAAGTTGTGGAGTAGTCTCTTTTTTCTCCGCTGGCAATGTTGGTGATGGATACATCTACTGCATTTGAGTAATCGATGTCGATATTTTTCATGCTGTCTACCGCACTAGCCCCAATTACCAGAGGCTCATAGAATGAAATTAGCGGTTTCACCATTGGGTGAATAATTTTTGCTTCAACGGTGGTCGTAAATGGCGGAGATAGAACATCGAATGGTTGGATTTGAGCAAGTAGTGAACTGTTGCTGCTTACGGCCCATCCACAGTCTTTTGCCGAAACCTTGAATTGAAAAACGGTATTGTCGGTTACTGGATAATGACTGGGCTTTCCATAGAAAAGCAGGTTCTTACTGCTGTTGTTGTTAATATAAACGCTACTGCTAAAGGTTGTTTCAAGTAATCCGATTGACGAAAATGTGGTAGTCGTGGGGATGATCATCCCATCCGCTGTTCGAACTTCTATTTCTGATATTGGCGGGGCGATTACCAGTGTATCGTTTGAAATAATTTTTAAGGTTGCTTTAGTGATAATGGTTGGTAAGGTATCTGTTGTCCCAAAATCGTGGATATCTAGGCTTAATATTGGAATAAAGCGATTTCCGTTGGATGGCAATGGCGCCTCAATTACCGTGTTGGCTGAATGGGTAATGGTGCTGTTTTTATCACCAACCAGCAGGATAGCTGTTGGCGTCTCCAGTAGTGTGCCGGAGGATGAAGCAACTCTGTACTCTCCAGAATAAGGTAGCGTATTGCCAGCAAATATTGCTTTCCCTCCTGCAGATACTGTTGTCATGGTGGTGGTTTTCTCCTTCAAATTAGTGAAAGTGAGGGTGGCTTGTGCACTAAAGCCTGAATCTAAATTCCCAAGTTGATCAACCGCATTTACTTCAACCTGAAATGGTTCGTTTACCGCAACAACGATAGGGATGCTTTTCCAAACTAGTTTGCTTGCCACTATGTTTATAGGGAAAGCATTCGAAATTAGTGCATGTGGTAGGTTCGCCACAAAAGCCGAACCGCTGGTAGATGTAGTAAATCCGTGGATTGGTGATTCAATTTGTATTTGCAGTATCTCCCTGTCCGTAACTTTGTCGTTTAGTCCAACCAAAATCGAAATTTCCGCTGATTGACCTTCGATGATTATGAGGTCTCCTGGCAAGATTGGAATAGTTGCGGCTGTTTTTGTAATTGTGGGATTGCCAAGTGAAACCTCTTTACCGTTAATCTTTATTGCGAAGAAACGGATTGCTTTGGTCCAGTCGGCAGCCAAAGAGGCGGCACCATTTACCAACCTTATTTGGGTAACAATGGTTGGTAGCCCATCGCCACCTGCATCGGTGGCTACCAACCGCATCAGCTCTACCGCGCAGCTTGTCGTTGTACATCCAGGCGAAAGTTCTTTGGTTATTGGTTGGTTTCCTGCCAGCGAAAGTATCGAGGTGCTATCGTTCGAAAGGGATATCGATTGGGTTGTAATTTGGCCTAAGGATGCGTTGGTTGCCTTGAGGATGAAGCTATCCATTCCGGAATAAGTGATGTTGTTCCATGATGCCATTCCGTTTGCCATCGTTTGCGTAGATCCATCGGGTATGCTTAGGTTTCCTGTGCCTTCGTTTAGGGTAAGAGTTACCGTTCCGGTAAAATCCTGATCAACATTGCCGGTATCGTCGGTGGCACTTATTACTATCGAGAAGGGACTGCTTTTCTGGACTATGTGAGGTTGCTGTTTTACCGTTAGCCTATTTGCCAATACCTCAATAGTGTGTTGGGCGTTAATCGATTCAGGGAAGGCCGTGGCATACCCGGAACCCGTTAGTGCTGCCGACCAACCGTGGTTGATGTTTGGGATTTCCAAACCAAGTGGAGTGTGGTCTGTTACGGTTGTAGATTTTTTAAGTGTTGCCCAAATAGAGAACTCCTGTTCGGATCCATCGGCTACAACGATTGCCCCTTCATCTATTTCAACGGTAATGCTATTTTCGTCTATAGTGGCAGCCTTAACAGGAATTGGTGTGAATCCATTTTTGAGAATAACTTCTTCTAAAGTTTGACCGAGGTTAGGACCCGATCCGTTTCTTCTGAATATTAGTCGCGTTGGTTTTGTTGATAGGCCATCGCCACTGGCCTTGTCTGTTATTCTAAATCGAAGCAGCTCTTTTGCCAGTACAGAGGAAGTGTCGGTGGTAAATATTTGCTGCGATGCAATTTGAGTTGTTGGAGGATTTACGGTTGAGGTGAGGTTGTTGGTATTCAACGGTGAGTAAGTAACTGAAATGTCATCGAGCCAAAGGTTCCGGTCGGCGCTGGAGGTATAGGTGTAGGCCACGACCAAGTTTTGAAGCGTACCAAAATCGCTATTTTGAAAAGTTCCTAGGGTTACCAAATTGGCGAAAAGGCCGTCTTTTGAAACTTTTAGTGTCCATGCGCCGGAAGCGCTCCGCGTCACCTCTATGGCGGCTGACTTAGTGGTGCCAACTTCGCTTTCCCAGTTAAAGTTTGTTTCCAGTAAAACTTCAGTTAAAGGTGTATTGGTTGGAGATATGCTATGCTTGTAAATCCTAAGTTTGTCGTCGCTTCCGGTAGTGTTTATACCGACAGAGTATCCGGAAAACAGGTTGCCGCCATTCATTTCCGTTGCATTGGCCGTCGACATTAAGAATACCGACCAGCGGTTAGATGCAGAGGGAGCATAGCCGTGCTTTATTAGGAATCGCCATCTAACATTACCTTCGGAAATGCTAGGAAGATTCATGTTTATCCCCACAAAATCTACAGCAGCGAGGGTGTTGTCGTAGGTATGCTTTAGGGAATAAATACCGGAAAGAGGCCGGTCGGTTGAGGCTTCCCAACGACTTATAGGGCTTTGAGTCCACAATACAGATGAACCCGATTCGAAATCCTCATTGACTTGGGCGAGTGCGTTACTCCCGAAAAGGGCCGACAGGACCAGTAACGCCAAAGATAATTTGCGCATAGTTATGGGTTTTGCCATGAGAAAGTTACGAAAAACTGTAACTCTGGTAAAGTCTTTTTGTGTTTTATTTTGCACCTTAATTTTTTTTAAAGAAATTGTAGGCGTTTTAGAGGGTTTTATTGTTGTCTTGCTAAACGAACTATCTTTGTTTTTGAATTAATTTCGATTGTATGAAGGTTGCAGTTGTCGGTGCCACCGGTTTGGTTGGCAGTGTTATGCTAAAGGTTCTTGAGGAACGGAATTTTCCTGTTACCGAACTTATTCCTGTGGCTTCAGAGAAGTCGGTTGGTAAAGAGGTCTTGTTCAAAGGCCAGATGGTGAAAGTGGTATCGGTTCAGGAGGCATTGGCGAAAAAGCCACACCTTGCTATTTTCTCAGCAGGTGCTTCCGTTTCGAAGATGCTGGCTCCCCAATTTGCTAAGATTGGGTGCAAAGTGGTTGATAACAGCTCTGCGTGGCGCATGGATCCTGATATTAAACTGGTTATTCCCGAGGTTAACGGGGATGTTCTGACGATTGGTGATATGATAATTGCTAATCCCAACTGCTCAACCATTCAAATGTTGGTTGCCTTAAATCCGCTGCATCAGGAATATGGAATTAAGCGCATTGTAGTGTCGACATACCAGTCCATAACCGGTACTGGTGTAAAGGCGGTAACTCAAATGGAGAATGAACGGGCTGGTGTAGAAGGCCCAATGGTTTATCCTCATCCGATTGATAAAAACTGCATTCCACAGTGTGATGTATTTCTCGATAATCGCTACACCAAGGAGGAGGTTAAACTCATCGTTGAAACCCATAAAATTCTTGGCGATAAAACTATTGCGGTTACCCCAACGGCTGTAAGGGTTCCGGTGGTGGGTGGCCACTCTGAAAGTATCACCGTGGAACTTAAAAAGTCTGCTACCCTTGACGATATAACTAAAATACTAAGTTTTGCCCCTGGTGTGGTGGTTCTCGATAACCCTGCCAAGAACGAATACCCCATGGCCCGCATGGCTGAGGGTAAAGATTCTGTCTTTGTGGGTAGAATACGCCCGGACCTATTCGTTCAGAACTGTTTTAGCATGTGGGTAGTGGCAGATAACCTTCGGAAGGGTGCTGCAACCAATGCTATACAAATTGCCGAACTCTTGCTCGCTAAGAATTGGATTTAGTTTGAGGGCCTCAGTTATATCAGAGGAGAGAATAAGGTGAGATGCTTTAAAAGTGAAATCCCCGCCATTTATGGTGGGGATTTCTGCATAAGGAAGAACCCTGTTTTCGCTTACTCCAACTCTTCAGTCTCCGGTTGGCCGGGCACAAAGTTATAACCGGGATAGCCTTGAGCATGCTGGCTGTATGGATATCGAACCTTATAGCCGGTTCTTACAAGTTTTATTAACTCATTTCTTAGTGCATCCACGTTTACGCCTTTCTTTGCCGAAATAAATATGCAGGGAGCATCCTCTTTGGCCATGTAGCTATTCATGTACATGTCGAGGCTGATGTTCTTTCTCGTGGATGGTGAAAGGTCGAATTCGTCTTTTTCGATAAAGGTGAATGCATCAACCTTGTTAAATACCAGATAGTTTACTTTGTCTGCGGCACCTATTTCCTTTAGCGTTTGATTGACCACATGGAGCTGGTCCTCAAATTTGGGGTGGGAGATATCCACCACGTGCAGTAGCACATCGGCCTCGCGCACTTCATCCAGCGTCGATTTGAAACTTTCCACCAGCTGATGGGGAAGCTTTCGGATAAATCCAACGGTATCGGAGAGTAGGAACGGGGTACTATCGATAACTACTTTTCGAACGGTAGTGTCGAGGGTGGCAAACAGTTTGTTCTCGGCAAAAACCTCCGACTTACTGAGGTAGTTCATCAGCGTAGATTTACCCACGTTGGTATAACCCACCAAGGCGACACGGACCAACTGACCGCGATTTTTTCGCTGGGTTGCCATTTGGCGGTCGATTTTGATCAACTGCTCTTTAAGCAAGACAATCTTATCGCGAATGATTCGGCGGTCGGTTTCAATTTCGGATTCTCCCGGTCCGCGCATTCCAATCCCGCCTTGTTGGCGTTCTAGGTGCGTCCACATGCGGGTGAGGCGAGGGAGTAAGTATTGGTATTGGGCAAGTTCAACCTGCGTTTTGGCGTAGGCCGTTTTTGCCCGTTGGGCAAATATGTCTAAAATAAGGTTGGTTCGATCAAGGATTTTGATCTCGAGTGCCTTTTCCAGATTCCTCAGCTGGGAGGGCGTTAGTTCATCGTCGAAAATAACAGTATCCACTCCGTTTTGCACAACATAATCCTTAATCTCGAGCATTTTCCCTTGCCCAATAAAGGTTGCGGAGTTAGGTAGATCCACTTTTTGCACGAATCTACGAAGGGTGGTTGCACCGGCCGTAAGGGCCAGAAATTCGAGTTCGTCAAGATACTCGGTAACCTGTTCCTCGGGTTGAAGTCGGGTTATAACGCCAACTAAAACAACTGTCTCTGATTTTTTTACAGGGGAGATCATGGGCAAACTTGTTAAGAACAAAAGACCCTGATTGTTCATCAGGGTCCATGTTATGAATTTTGGGGAGTAGTTTACTGCAGTTGGAAAATAATGGGGAAAGTAAACGTTACACGAACCGGTTTGTTCCGTTGTTTACCTGGACTCCACTTTGGAGCAGATGCTACTACACGAACCGCTTCTTTGTCCAGTGCAGGATCAACCCCGCGAACAACTTTTACGTTTGTTATTCTACCGTCTCCTTCTATTACAAAAGAAACGAATACTTTTCCTTGAATACCATTTTCTTGTGCAATTTCAGGGTATTTGAGGTTCTGTCCAATATAGGTTCTGAAACCATCTTGACCCTTACCTTGGAAACTAGGCATCTCCTCTACGATGAAGAAAACTTCTTCTTCCGCAACGGCCTGTTCTTCCTTTTCTTGGAATGCAACTACCTTTACTGCCTTGCTTGGGTCATCGTCGGAACTGAAATCAAACTCGTCAGTAACCTTTACGTCGTTCTTAACGATCTTAAAATCGGTAGTAGCGGCAACTGGCGCAGCTGGAGGAGGCGTCTTGATTTCTTCCTGACGGGTAATAGGAATAATTTCTTGTTCAACGGCAGTTTCCTGAACTACCATGTTCTCAAGTTCCTTATTGCCACCACTAGTCCAGTTAAAAGCAAGGAGAGATAATCCTATTACTGCAACAAGACCAATTTCAAGAAATATTGTTCTCTTGTTTTCTAGGTCTGCTTTAGTCGATTTTTTTACTTCCATGTCGGTTCAATTTTTAGCGCTTAAAAATACGAATTGTTAATGCGTTTTCAAAGTGTTATATCAAAAAAATGTCAAATAGTTTACTGAAGCCTTTGGTAGATTGGAATAGTACAAATGAAATGATTTTATTGGTTTTTTTTATCAAAACGATAGATTTATATTTTAATTTTTCTATTTTTGCATCGCTTTAGAAGGGGGTGTAGCTCAGTTGGCTAGAGCGCTTGCATGGCATGCAAGAGGTCAGGGGTTCGATTCCCCTCATCTCCACCCAAAAAGGACCAATCACTGATTGGTCCTTTTTTTATGCAGTTTGGTTTGAAAATCCATGATTTTCTCGGACCTATACTTCAATCAACATGGTTGAGGTGGGTGCTATATTAAGAATACAGGATGGGATAGGCCTCTTTCCTAGTCGTTTTTTGCTAAGCGGCTATTGTTTAGTGCGAACAGCCACAGCCGCATCCTCCCGAAGAGGGTTTCTTTCCATTAATGAAAACGCTGAGTTTTTCTTTGTTCCAGGTGGCTATACCTCCATCGAGATTTGCAACCTGCTTAAATCCTTGGTAGAGCAGGAGATTTGCAATCTTTGTTCCTCTGGTTCCGCTATTGCTGGAAACAATGATAAGGGTTTCCTTACTCAACTGCTTATGGCCTTCCACAATCTCGCTAATAGGGATATGGATAAGTTTTGGTATATCGAAGCAGATGATGTCGAGTTCTTCTTGTTCCCTAACATCCAGCAAAATGGCTTTTCCGCTCTGCAGTAAATTGTTGGCATGCTCTGGTTCAATATGGCTAACCCCTTTGAGTGTAAAGGTTTGATTTTTGGGTGTCTCGTTTAGTGCTGTCATTGTCTTGGTGTTTAGCATCAATTTTTTTGGATTGAGAAATGTTCTTTTTCAAAAAAATAATGGAATTGATTCAGTTGGAGGCAAATATAATAAAATTGTGATATGGGATATTTCTCCTGCAGCTCTTTTTTGGCGATTGATCACCCAATTACCTTTTAGATGTTATAGCTTGTTGGCTGCTTCTTCAAATAGAAAATATAAGAACGGAGAAAATGCATAGATAAAAATCGCTGTTGAAATTGTAATATCTGCTATCACAACCCGATTTCCATACTTGGAGTAGGCGATGAATAACCATGAAAAGAGTAGGCGCAACAGTAATTGTGCAGCAAAGAATGAGAATATTTGTAGGGAGTAACGGTTATATATTTTGGCCTGTGTAAAGTTGAGCCGCACTATCTCCGAGAAAGCTCTTGACAGCCCGCTGCTCGGGGATGTTTGCCCGGTGGCCGATTCATAGTAGGAGTGAATTGGATAACTGTTGGAGGTAGAAAAAATGCCAGAGTAGAGTAGTATTGCTACTACCACTCCGGCAAGAATGATGTTAATCTTAATGTAAGGTTCGCTAAAGAGTTGTTTAATCCTACTTTGTTTCACCCACATGCTTTTTTTCTACGCCTCTAATTTTAATGTAAGTGCGCTTGGTTTTGCTCTTTGTTGAATCGTCGTTACCTTCTTCCAGTATTTCTAATTTCATGATGAGGCTATCCTTGTTGTCGCCCACCGTTACCTCAATGTTATTTGTCGAGTCATCGATATATTCCGTTTTGATATTGTCTTTTATTTTGTTGCCAACATAGGTGGCAACTCCTCCCCACAAAAGGGTGTAAAGGGTAGCGACAACCGTTGCCAGAATGGAAATGGTGAGGGCTGCGTAGCCTAGACCCCGGGCACCATTGCCTCTTCTGGCTTGGTCGAGGGCAACTGCGCTCAGTATTATGGCAACTACGCCGGGCACAATTGCGATGATGCTTAGGCAGGGGATAATCGATATGATTAAGGCAATAATCCCAAAAACAATTCCGAGAATTCCGAGAGTTTGACCTGCTGTGGTTTGTTTTACTTCCATATCTGTATGTGTTTATATTTACTATTTACCTAATCTACTAACGCTATTGGATTTGCAACGCTGCACTAGGAGTTGAAAAAAAGTAGTTGAGGGCAATTTACAAAAAAAGAAAAGCCGCACAATGGCGGCTTCTCATTAGCTATATAGATTTTATTCTTCCGCTTGTTTGATAAGCAGTTCGATCATTTTAATGGCGGCAACCGATACAGAGGTTCCTGGACCAAAAATTGCTGCTGCACCTGCCTCATAGAGAAATTGGTAATCTTGGTGAGGAATTACACCTCCAACAATCACCATAATGTCTTCTCTACCCAGCTTTTTAAGTTCAGCCATAATTTGAGGAACCAAGGTCTTGTGACCAGCAGCCAACGAAGATACACCTACTACGTGGACGTCGTTTTCAACAGCTTGTTTTGCTGCCTCTTCTGGGGTCTGGAACAATGGTCCCATATCCACGTCGAATCCTATATCGGCGTAACCGGTTGCTACAACCTTAGCACCACGGTCGTGACCGTCCTGACCCAGTTTGGCAATCATGATACGTGGCTGACGACCTTCTTTCTTGGCAAACTCTTCGCACATTTTGCGTGCTTGCTCAAAGGTTGAGTCGTTCTTAGCTTCAGATGAGTATACTCCGGAGTTCATACGTATAACGGCTTTGTAGCGTCCAACAATTACTTCGCAAGCATCAGAGATTTCACCAAGGGTAACGCGCTTTTGAGCAGCTTCAATGGCAAGCTCGAGTAGGTTGCCTTGCTTGGATTCAACACACTTGGTAATTCTTGCTAGAATTTCCTTCACGTCAGCCTCGTTTCGGCTGGCACGGAGGTGGTTGAGACGCTCAATTTGCGATAGGCGAACTGCTGTGTTGTCGATATCGAGAATGTCGATAGGATCTTCCTTCTCGAGACGATACTTGTTCAATCCAACGATGGTGTCGGTGCGAGAGTCGATGCGCGCTTGCTTGCGTGCAGATGCCTCTTCGATACGCATTTTTGGCAGACCTGTTTCAATTGCCTTTGCCATTCCACCGAGTTCTTCCACTTCTTGGATCAACTTCCAAGCTTTGTTGGCGATTTCGTGGGTGAGTTTTTCTACGTAGTATGAGCCTGCCCAAGGGTCAACACCCTTGCAGATATTGGTCTCCTCTTGAATGAAGATTTGAGTGTTACGGGCAATACGTGCAGAAAATTCAGTAGGAAGTGCAATAGCCTCATCGAGGGCGTTGGTGTGCAGCGATTGGGTATGACCAAGGGCAGCAGCCATCGCTTCCACGCAGGTACGAGCCACGTTGTTGTAAGGATCTTGCTCGGTGAGCGACCATCCAGAAGTTTGGCTATGGGTTCTTAATGCAAGCGATTTCGCACTCTTTGGGTCGAATTGCTTAACGAGCTTAGCCCAAAGAAGACGAGCTGCACGCATTTTAGCAATTTCCATGAAGTGGTTCATTCCGATTGCCCAGAAGAACGAAAGCCGAGGAGCAAATTGGTCAACCGTAAGGCCGGCCTTAACTCCAGTACGGAGGTATTCCAAACCATCGGCTAGGGTGTATGCCAACTCGATGTCGGCGGTAGCACCTGCCTCTTGCATGTGGTAACCCGAAATAGAGATGCTATTGAATTTCGGCATCTTACGAGAGGTGAACTCAAAGATGTCGGCAATAATCTTCATGGAGAATTCGGGTGGGTAGATGTATGTGTTACGCACCATGAACTCCTTTAGAATATCGTTTTGGATGGTTCCGCTAAGCTGATCGAGTGTGCAACCTTGCTCCAAACCGGCTACAATATAGAAAGCCAAGATTGGAAGAACGGCACCATTCATGGTCATCGAAACCGACATCTGGTTGAGAGGAATTCCGTCGAAGAGTACCTTCATGTCCTCTACCGAACAGATGGAAACACCAGCCTTACCAACATCACCAACTACGCGTTGATGGTCGGCATCGTAGCCGCGGTGCGTTGCCAAGTCGAATGCTACCGAAAGACCCTTTTGACCTGCAGCAAGGTTGCGGCGGTAGAAAGCGTTCGATTCGGCAGCAGTGGAGAATCCGGCGTATTGACGGATGGTCCAAGGCTTGTTTACATACATGGTGCTGTAAGGTCCACGCAGAAATGGAGGAAGACCTGCAGCGTAATTTAGGTGCTCCATACCAGCCAAATCGTCGGCGGTATAGATTGGTTTTAGCGGAATTTGCTCCGGTGTTGTCCAGGCCGATTGGCTGCTCGCGCTAGCTGCTTCGGTTTTGTAATCCTGAGACATGTCTATTTTGGAAAAATCTGGTCTCATCTTTTTATTTTTTTAACCCTGATTAGTTTGCTTGTCATAAGTCTTGCTACCTGCAAAAGTTGTATGCTGTAGCGGTGCCAACGACCTACGCATCAGAGTTTAGATGTTCAACATTTTTTGATATTCCTTTAAAGTCTCAAGGACGTTACTCTTCACGCTAATGAAGTTCTTGATGCCCTTTGCCTCAAGTTCTGGTCTGCAAGCAGGTTCTCCGGCAACAACAAATACTGCCTTGCCCTTAAGCATCTCAAATGCTTCAGGTGCTAGTGTTTCGTACTCTTCATCGGAGCTACAAATCACTACAAGTGCTGCTTTTGCATCAATTGCAGCCTTAACCCCTTCGGCAACGCTAGCGTAACCGTTATGATCAAGAATGCGGAGGCCAGCACAACCAAAGAAGTTACCGCTGAACTGAGCTCTTCCACGACGGAAAGCTAAGCTGCCTAGCGTGAGCATAAAGGCAATAGGCTCTTTACCACTCTTTTCGGTGCGGAAGCGAAGTTCCTCAAAAGCCATGGCACCACGGTAGGGCACCAGTGGACGAGCACATTCACAATCGGTACAAGTGCATGCCTCTGCTTTTGCGCGAGTTACAGCATCAAGGGTTACTTCTTTTTCTAAACTCTCGGTAGCATTAGGATACTGGTTGGTTCCTAAAAGAATATCTCGGCGAGTAGCCAAGTTGGTATCACGCTTTTGTGCGGTGGCTTCAACTTGACCTTGGATAAATCCACCAAGGAACGCTTTAACATATCCACCCTTTTCTTCTACTTGCTTGAATAGCTTCCAAGCCTCTTCGGCGATGGAGGCGGTGAGCATTTCGATGTAGTAAGAACCGGCAGAAGGGTCAACAACTTTGTCGAAGTGACACTCTTCCTTAAGAATAATTTGGGTGTTACGGGCAGTACGCTCCGATATTTCGGCCGACTTGCGGAATGGTGCATCGAAAGGAAGCACGGTGAGCGAATCTACGCCTGCAATTGCTGCACTCATAGCCTCGGTGGTTCCGCGAAGTAAGTTTACGTATGGATCGTATACCGATTGATTCCAGCGGGAGGTTTCAGCGTGGATTATCATCTTCGCTGAATCTTTACTTGCTGGTTTATATGCCTCTACAATTTGAGCCCAGAGCATGCGCGCTGCGCGGAACTTGGCAATCTCGAGGAAGTAGCTCGTGCCAGTGGAGTAGGTAAACTTGATGCGCGATGCAACCGCATCGGCAGAGAGACCTCGTTCGGTCAATGCCGACATATACTCGGTGGCAACAGCAAGGGAGAATGCGAGTTCCTGAACGGTAGTTGATCCACTATTGTGGAACATGCTTCCATTTACACTAATAACCTTGTAGTTTGGAAGCTCTTTTGCCGCAGCAATAAGTTCTTTTGCCGCGTCGAAGGCTTGCTTTTGATCTTGGCAAAACTTGCCACGTAAGGTGAGGCTGCGAATAGGGTCGTAGTTTACCGATCCCTTAACTTCGGCGGCATTTATCTTATGCTTCTTGACGTATTCAACCATCAAAGGCAGCATGGCAAGGCTTGCACCGCCAGCTACAAAGTTGGTCTCAACGCTGGGCAGGTCAATCTCGTGCAGCAATGTTTCCATCTCTGCGGCGGTAATGCCTTTTTTGCTATCGAGAATAAAGCCAAGAGAGTCAACACCCCGCATGAGGACGTTGAGCGCTTGAGCATTTGCATCCTTTACATTTCCTGCGTCAATATCCTGACGAACCAACCAACTGTTGTTGGTTTTGGTGCTGCGAACGTAGGGAAACTGACCGGGAAGATACTTCAGGTGCTTTAGATTTTTCATGTCTTCGGCGCGGTAGTAGGGCCTTACGCTTAAGCCATCAATGGTTTTCCATACCAGCTTTTTTTCGTAGTCGGCGCCTTTTAAGTCGGCCGTGATTACTGCTTCCCATTCCGCGGTAGAAACCGGTGGAAATTCGGTAAACAGCTTGTTCTCCTTATTTTCTGCCATAACTTAACTTTTTGTTTAAGCAGGGGCAAAGTTAAAAAAAATGAGAAACAACTTCGATGTTATTAGTTTAAAGTGAACTGCGGCTGTTGTTAAGCATATCTACAATTGAACAGTTAATGTTGTGCGGCATTTGTGGTGTAAAACAAGAGCTATACTTTTGCGCGCTCAGCAAATATGGATTTCCCTCTTTTTATTAGGACTATTCTTTTTGCTGTTTTGTCGAGGTTACTATCTCTTCGGCACGGATGAATTTTTGGCTTGAGTAATCATAAAAACACTAAAGACATGGGCTTTGTAACGCACGAGAAATTCTTATCAAAGGATTTTTTTATCACCTACACTTGGCTGCTGGGTGGTTGTTTTGTATTTGCACTTGGTGCAGTACTATTTGCTGAGCCATATGGCTTTGCTCCTGGTGGAACTTATGGACTTTCCATGGTTTTCCATCACCTGTGGGGTTGGAGAACTGAGTTAGCCGCTCTTTGCATGGACATACCACTACTATTATTAGGTATCTATTTTCTTGGTGGCAAGTTTGGTGTGAAAACGATTGTTTGCACATTTGCCATTCCTGCTTTTATGTGGCTTATTCACCGATACTACGGTTTCGATGCGCTAATTGAACCCGGTATTTCCGATAGAATGTTGCTGAAAGAGCAGCTGTTATCTTCAGTTTTTGGTGGAATTATTTACGGAATTGGAATTGGAATGATCTTTAAGTCGCGCGCCACATCGGGTGGTTCCGATATTATTGCCATGATTCTGAATAAGTACAGCCACATCTCGCTTGGTCAACTTGTAATTATTGTCGACTCCATTATTACCTTAACTACAGTAGCGGCATTTGGCGATTGGCGCCTTCCTATGTACTCGTGGATTATCGTATTTATCGAAGGAAAGGTAATCGATTTAATTCTTGATGGTGCTTCGGTTCATAAAACTTTAATGATTGTTACCGAGAAGGTTGATGCCGTGAAAACGGTAATTATAAATGACATTGGTAGGGGCGCAACTTTGCTACCTGCCGTTGGCCTCTACAAAGGGGAGGAGCGGAGTATGATTTACACCATTCTTACTCGCCGGGAGGCTATGGTGCTGCGTCACCGTATTGCCGAGATCGATCCAAAGGCATTTGTAAATGTTATCGATTCAAAGGAAATTCTGGGGCATGGGTTTAAATCCCTTCAGGCTGATTCCTAATTAATTGGTCGTTGAAAAACAGGTAAAGGAGATCTTTGGGTTTCCTTTACTTGTTTTACACCGGCTTGATAAAATTCTAGTTGTGTTGCGCGGTCCTGGTGATACTTGATGTCTGCATATAACTATTTTGTCTACAGCTTACCGCCTCTTTGCGCCCCTTTTCAAAAACTCCAGACGCAAATCTTCTGGAAACTTTTCAATGGCATAGCGCAGCATCGTCCGTGGCATTGTGTCGGAATTTACTTCTAAAAAGGCTAGCTCAGCGGCTAAATCGCGATTGCCTATCTCCCTTAGCATCCAGCCCACCGCCTTGTGTATTAGGTCGTGCTTGTGGGTTAGCAGTAGCGTTGCAATTTTTATTGGGTGCTCAAATTCGAGCTGGCGAATGTAGTAGAAGCACGATAGCATAGCCACTCTTTGCTCCCAAATGTTTTGGGATTGGGCAAGGGAGAAAAGCGTATCGTTATTGCCCGTGGAGTATAGGTATGGTCCCGAAACGTAAGGGGCTGATGAATCTACTAAATCCCAATTATTCACCCCGCGAAGGTTGTTTAGGTAGAGTTGAGCAATCTCGGCCTTCGCCTCTAGGAACTTGGCTTTCTCAAACTTTTTTACCAGTATGAAAAGAGTGGTGAGTCGATGCTCGTGAATAGGGCTATTTAGTTCTTGTTCGAGCTCGTCGAGTTTCATTTGTGCGAAGAGCAGGTTGGCTACTTTTCGCTGGTTGGGCACGCTTACTCCTATAAAGTGATCTCCTTCTCCATAACCTCCCGGGAATACCTGGAAAAAACGCTCCAACTCCGCTATACTTTTTTTTGTGTTGATGAATTTGATTAGTTCAGCCCCGATTTTTGAGGAAAGGTTTGCCATTTTTGAGTTCTCCTTTGTTATTTTTGTATCTTGCTCTTTCCATACAGACCTATTCCCATTGTCAATAGGTTATGAAAGCAGCACAAATATTGAAAATATATTTGACGGATTAAGGATGTTTGCGATAAAATATGGAGTTTTGTTCCCCAAAAACGGTAGCTTATGAATGCAATTGGAATCATCCCAGCTCGGTTTGCCTCAACACGCTTCCCGGGAAAGCCATTGGCCATGATTGGAGGGAAGCCTATGGTGCAAAGGGTATACGAACAGGCCCTTAAGGTTCTTGATGTGGTGGTGGTTGCCACCGATGACAATCGTATTTTTAGCGCAGTAGAATCGTTTGGTGGCAAGGTTGTTATGACCTCACCTTGGCACAAAAGCGGAACCGATAGGGCAGCAGAGGCCTTACAAATTGTAGTCGATCAGCTGGGGCGTAAGTTCGATGTTGTGTTGAATATTCAAGGCGATGAGCCATTCATTCAGCCGGAGCAACTGCGCAAGGTGCTCTCCTGCTTTCTCGATAGGGATGCTGAAATTGCTACGTTAGTAAAACCATTTAGCCCGAGCGAGGATATTTTCAACCCCAATAGCGTTAAAGTTGTTATAAATCCGCGAGGCGAAGCAATTTACTTTAGCCGAAGCCCAATTCCCTATATGCGAGGAGAGGATAAGGAGTTGTGGGGAAATCAGCATGTTTTCCTCAAGCATATTGGTCTTTACGGATATCGTTCCGATGTTTTGGAAGATATTACCAAGTTGGAGCAAACACCGCTGGAAATTGCTGAGTCCTTGGAGCAGCTCCGGTGGATCGAAAACGGGTATAAGATAAAGGTGGAGCAAACACACCTCGAAAGCATTGGTATTGACACACCCGAAGATCTTGAGCGGGTAATTCAGCTGGGGCTACTAGGATAATTTGGTGGTAGATGTATTTGAAATGCGGCTTAGTTTGGCCGCATTTTCATTTACTGGAGCAACCAGTCTAAGCAACTCTTCATGCACAGGCTACGAAAAACATGCATGTGACTAATTTCTCTTATATTACGTTGCATTTATGGGTTGAATCTTGCAAGAATTTAAATGATGAATAAGATCTGGTTTTTAGTAATGTGTTTTATTCTAGCACATATGTCTGCTTTTTCGCAAGAAAAATTGCTGTTTTATAAATGTCAACCAGAGTCGATGGAAATTAATATTATCCTTGATAAAGAAGAATACTTTCCTTATGAACCGATTCTATTGGAGATACACCTTAAAAATATTAGTGATGTGCCCCAGCAGTTTGGTTCACTTAATTTTTTTTCATTAAACCTACGTTATCAGGTGTTTAATAATGAGCTATTAATGGATAGATATTTTCTTTGGCAGAATTCAGAAAGCGCTGGATGGTTTTTAACAAAGGGAACATCGACTAATCCTTCTGACTTTAAGAAAGAACAAACATTAATAAATCATTATGTCGATTTTAAAGATCATTCAGGGGAATTTGTGATGGAAATTGGTTTTCCAATCCAAGGGGAGTTAAGAAAAGGTGTTTTCGGCGTTGTGGATTACAATACAAAAAAGAAAGATTTGGCTCTATTCAGTGATAATGTTGTTGCAAAAATTTGCTTATCTTAGTGGAAAGTCTCTATGATATGACAATAATTGAACAAATCCGAGAACTCGCAAAACAGTTGACAGAACAAGAGCGCGTTACGGTAATGCGGGAGCTGAAAAATACGGATGCATCACTTACGGCTCAGCTGGGGGAGGCGAAAGTCTGCCCC
>NZ_FMYP01000072.1 GCF_900096565.1 Williamwhitmania taraxaci | reverse complement strand
AAGTGGATAATGCGGGGACGACAGCGCATCCTAAAGCTCTTTTCGGCCAAGAAATACCACCTGCTGCTGGAGTGAAGCGGCCACGCTGCTGTGCCCAATGGGAAAGGTATGCCCGCGCCTCAATAGCTAGTAATTGAATACCTGACACTTACGGTTCGTTACGGTTTTTATTGTTGCAGGCTTCCAAAAAAGGAAGTTGCAAACCATAGGGGGAGCGAAAAACGGAAGAAGTGACGCAAAGAAGGGCTATGTCGAACCAAAAAAATGGCAAAATATCCACCAAGCAAACCTAAATACGCTAAGATTTAAAACCTAGCAATCGACCTGCGGATTTAAGGTAATATACTAAATGTCTAGGAAAAGAAAGTGACCGATGAATAATAAAATCACCCCTTTCATTCTACCGTAACAATAAAGAAAAGCCGTCCTGCCAAAAAATCGTATTCTTATATTGAACCAAGTTTAATCCTTACCATATACAAATACAAGGAATATGCCCATGATTGAATCTCTTTGTTCAGCGGATAGAATGTAATTCAATAAGGAGCAGATGTAGTTTCTACTTTCTCTTTTCCCTTGATGCAGTGATAGCGGTTAAGGGCAAACGAAAAGCCCTCCGAAGAGGGCTTTTTGAAATCGTATCTAAGACTGAAGTTAAACAACCAACTTGTCCTTAATCTCTTTTGCAAGTTCTTGCTTGTCGTTGAACCATTCAGCAACACCATAGAATCTACCTCTAATGCCATCAACAGCATAGGTTCTAAGAACCTTCTCTTGGTTAAGCATGCGAGTAAGGATGCTCGAGAGTGACATTCTCACTTTCTGCTTCTCATCATCAGGAACTTCAAACTCATCGTAGGCTGCTTGAATAATCTCATTGGCCAACATTACAGTTTCTTTGTTCTTAATGGTAGTTAGAATAAAATCGGACCACTTTACTTTTTTCTTCTTGCGGCGATTTTTCTTCTTCTTTTGGTTCACATCAGCCTCATTAATGGCTTCAGTGCGATTTTGTTTTGTAAAAGTAACTGGCATCTCTTCTGTGAGAATATCCGAAACATCAGTACCCAGGTGTCCAAGAATAGCTTGGATTTGACGAACCCGTGCGTGACTTTTCTCTAATTCACTAAGACAAAATGCTTTGAAATCAGCTACTTCATTGTCGGAGAGGACGATTTTTTTCATAGCGTTTTTTTTGATATTATAAATCAGCGGTCTTGTAATATACAAATACAATAACCTCATTACAAATTAAATACTATTTTCTTAAAAATACAACTAAAGTTAACTCAATCTAAATTTATTTATTATATCGGGGGAAATCAAGTCAAAAACAAACACAATTAAAAATCAACAAAAGGAAAAGAATACACATTTTTTCTTTTCTTGCATTAACCTACGGGTTAAACCTTTTTTAGGATAAATACTCCAATCAGTCAACTTAAAACACAACGCAATGAGCCAGAAAATTAAAGAGTTTCGCGAATACAGAACCATGATGAACAAGCGTCTCCTCGCTACTGACAACCTGATTATAAAACGCATTTTTAACCTCGACACCAATACTTACACGGACGGCGCTCTAAGTTCAACAACAAAAGAGATGCTTGGATTGGTTAGTTCAATGGTGCTCCGTTGCGACGATTGTGTTAAATACCATCTCGAAAAATGCTTTGAGCAAGGAGTTACCAAACCGGAAATTCTGGAGATTTTTGCCGTGGCCAATCTTGTAGGAGGAACAATCGTAATTCCTCACACCCGAAGGGCTTTGGAGTTTTGGGAAGAATTAGAAAGTACAATTGAGAAATAATAATCCTACCTATATGAATTTAAAAGCAATTACTACGCTTGTGCTCCTCGTATTGTGTAGCCAAGTAAAGGCAGAAGAGCCACGCTGGATGAGGTACCCGACCATTTCTCCCGATGGCACAACCATCGCATTTACTTACAAAGGGGATATATTCACAATACCCACAACCGGCGGTGTTGCCAAACAAATTACCACCAATCCAGCCTACGACTTCCAACCTGTATGGTCGCCAAACGGGAAAACTATTGCGTTTTCCTCCAACCGGTTTGGCAGTTTTGACATCTTTGTGATGGCAGCGAATGGTGGCACGCCCACACGACTCACTTTCCTTTCAAAAAACGAAACGCCAACCTGTTTTGCTCCCGATGGCAATTCAGTATTGTTCACCGGGCAAATTGCCGATAGTCCAAGTAACGTTCAATTTCCCAGCGCGGCACTTTCCGAACTGTATTCCGTTCCCATTTCTGGAGGAAGATATACTCAGATCCTCACTACTCCCGCCGAACTGGCTCAGTACAGCAAGGATGGCAGCAAAATTATCTACCAAGATTTGAAGGGTTACGAAAATGCCTGGCGCAAACACCACACCTCCTCCGTTGCTCGCGACATTTGGATTTACGACATTAAAACACAAAAACACACAAAGGTTACGGATTTCAACGGTGAAGATCGTAATCCAATACTTACCTCAACCCCCAACAAGTATTATTACTTGACCGAACGAGCAGGATCATTCAACGTTTTTGAAGGCAACTTAGCTGCCACCAGCGAACCAAAACAACTCTCCTTTCATACCAAGAACCCCGTTCGATTCCTTTCCGTTGCAAACGACGAAACCCTTTGCTATGGCTACAACGGCGATATCTACACCCTTAAGCCTGGTGGCCAACCAACCAAGATTTCAGTAATTCTTCATACCGACCAAGTAGAACCTCCAGTAGAATACGCCGACATTAGCTCCGAAGCTACGGAAATGACCGTTGCCAAGTCGGGGAAAGAGGTTGCCCTTGTTGTTCGCGGCGATATTTACGTTACCAGCAGCGATTACAGCACCACCCGACGCATAACCAACACTCCCGAACAAGAGCGTTCGGTTAGCTTTAGCCCCGACGGAAGAACCCTTCTTTATGCCGGCGAGCGAAACAACAGCTGGAACCTCTACAAAACTACTATCATTAATAAAGACGAACCACTGTTCGCTGTTTCTACCCTACTCAAAGAAGAGCCTGTCTTAGAATCGGACCAGGAATCCTTCCAACCCCAATTCTCCCCCAATGGGAAAGAGGTTGCCTTTCTCGAGAACAGAACCACATTAAGAGTCATCAACCTCGAAAACAAGGCAGTAAGAACGATTCTTGATGGAAAATACAACTATAGTTACTCCGATGGCGATCAATACTACGAATGGTCTCCAGATGGAAAATGGTTTCTGGTTAAGTACTTTGAGAGCGGCCGATGGACCTCCACCGATGCAGGATTGGTGCCAGCAGATGGAAGTGGAAAAATCGTTAACCTTACCCACAGTGGATATTCCGATGCCAACCCACAATGGGCAATGGGCGGAAAGGCTATGATTTGGTTCTCCGACCGAGCTGGCTTACGTAGCCATGGAAGTTGGGGTTCTCAGGAGGATGTATACGCTATGTTCTTTACCCTAGAGGCAATGGAAGAGTTTAATCTCTCCAAAGAAGATTACGCGTTGCTAAAAGAGAAAAAGAAAACCGATAAAGAGGAAAAGGAAAAAGCAGAGAAGGCCGAAAAAGATAAGACAAAGGCAAAAAAAGGCAAGTCGAAGAAAGATGAGGCGAAACCTGAAGTAAAAAAACCAGAATTCGAACCGATAGTTATTCAATTCGACGGCTTGGATGAAAGGGTGAAGCGGCTTACCATTAATTCGGCCGATATTTCAGGCGCACTTTTAGCCCCCGAGGGTGATAAACTTTACTACCTAGCTCGCTTCGAAGGTGGCTTCGACCTTTGGGTAAACGATTTCCGCGAAAACGAGACTAAGTTGGTCGCCAAGATTAAAGGAAATAACAGCAACCTTACCATGGACAAGGAGGGCAAAAATCTATTCTTCCTGTCGAGTGGAAAAATTCAGAAGGTAGAAATCTCCACTGGAAAGATTACACCTACAAGTTTCAAGGCGCAGCAAGAACTAAAACCAGCAGAAGAGAGAGCATATCTATTTGAACATGTATGGAGACAAGCGAAGGACAAATTCTATGATCCAAACCTCCACGGAGTCGATTGGGTTTACTATAAAGAAAACTACAAGCAATTTCTGCCTCATATCAACAACAACTTCGACTTTTCTGAAATGCTTTCGGAGTTGCTGGGTGAACTCAACGCCTCACATACGGGCTCAGGCTATCGTTTCACCCCCGAAAATGGTGAACCCACTGCCTCGATTGGCGCGTTCTTCGACATAAACTACACCGGCGATGGGTTAAAAGTGGCAGAGGTCATCGAGCAGGGACCGCTTTCGCTTACCAAGGAAAAAGTTACTCCGGGCACTATCATCGAAAAGATCGATGGCAATGTCATAAAGGCTGGCGACGATTTTTACAAACTGCTAAACCGCAAAGTGGGCACTAACATTCTTATTTCCCTAATGAATCCAACTACAGGAAAGCGCTGGGAAGAGAAAGTAAAATCCATTTCCAACGGTGTCGAAAACGAGTTGCTATACAAGCGTTGGGTGAAGAGCCGCGAAGCCGCCGTTGAGAAACTCTCGGGTGGTCGCTTAGGCTACGTGCACGTAAAGGGCATGGATAGCCAGAGCTTTAGGACTATTTACTCCAATATTTTTGGAAAGTATAACGATAAAGAAGCCCTTATTGTGGACACCCGTTTCAATGGTGGTGGTTGGCTCCATGACGACTTGGCTACCCTACTCAGTGGCCGAAAGTATGCCACCTTCGAACCAAGAGGGCAATATGTAGGCCAAGAGTCAACGAATAAGTGGTGTAAACCTTCAGTCGTTATTATGAACGAAGGGAACTATAGCGATGCTCATGGTTTTCCATTCACCTACAACGCACTGGGGATAGGCAAGTTGATTGGTATGCCTGTTGCAGGAACCATGACCGCCGTTTGGTGGGAAACACTCCAAGACCCAACTCTCTACTTTGGTATTCCTGAGATGGGCGTAAAAGACCTCAATGGCCAATACCTTGAGAATAAAGAACTCAAACCAGATGTTCTAATGCCAAATCTTCCTGAAGATATGACCAACGGTATCGACAGCCAGCTTAAGGCCGCAGTGGATGAGTTGCTAAAAGAACTCGATAGTAAAAAATAATCAGTATGATAAACAAAATGATCACTGCAGTGGTTGGGGCTCTTATGAGCCTCAGCTGCTTTGCTCAGGATACAAATCCACTATGGATGAGGTATCCGGCAATTTCGCCCGATGGATCAACCATTGTGTTCTCCTTCAAAGGTGACTTGTATACGATAGCAACCAAAGGAGGGCCGGCAACAGCCCTCACCACAAATCCAGCCTACGATTTCAATCCAGTATGGTCGGCCGACAGCAAAACTATTGCCTTTGCTTCCGATCGATTTGGCAATATGGATGTATTTATAGTGCCAACTGAAGGCGGAACGCCCAAAAGGCTCACCACCAGCCCTTCGGAAGATATCCCATTTACCTTTTCGCCAGATGGCAAACAGGTAATATTTGGGGCAACTATTCAGGATCCGGCTAATAGTGCCATGTTCCCTGCCCGCTACCTACCCGAACTCTACTCGGTCGCACTCGATCAAAATAGACCTGTCCAGCTACTTGCAGTTTCAGCAGAAAACGTAATGTATGCCGACAACGGAAAGATGCTTCTGTATAACGATATTAAAGGTCAGGAGAACGATTGGCGGAAACACCACACTTCCAGCGTAACCCGAGACTTGTGGAGCCATACCTTTGCCACAAATCAGTATAAGAAACTCACACAGAATCCGGCCGAAGATCGTCAGCCAATTGCGGTTGGGGAAAATGTATTCTTTCTGAGTGAGCGTTCCGGAACGATGAACGTTTGGTCATTTCCTTTGAATGCTCCCGAAAAGACCACTCAGGTAACCTCTTTTGAGAAAAACCCAGTTCGATTCCTTTCGGCAACCAACAATGGAATACTGTGCTATGGCTACCGCGGCGAAATTTATACACAGCAACCCGGTGGCACTCCATCTAAAGTAGGCGTAACCATTGCAACCGATGCCAGTGAGAATGATATTGAAGCCTTAAAACTTTCAAACGGGGCTTCCGAGGCAGCGGTTTCAAGCGATGGCAAGGAAATTGCCCTGATTATTCGAGGTGAGGTTTTCGTTACCTCATCCGATTACGCCACAACCAAACGAATTACCGAAACAGCGGAACAAGAGCGGTCGGTAAGTTTCAGCCCCGATGGTAAGACGCTTGTTTACGCGAGCGAACGCAACGGAAGTTGGAACATCTACCTTGCTAAGCGGGAAAGAACAGGCGAACCAAATTTTGCGACCGCCACACTCATCACCGAGGAGCCCCTACTGGAGACAAAGGAAGAAACGTTCTTTCCAAAATTTTCACCCGATGGTAAGGAGGTAGCCTTTCTCGAGAGCAGAACCAAGTTGAAGGTTATTAACCTTGCTTCCAAAAAAGTAAGAGAGATTACCGATGGTTCGAAGACCTTTAGCTACAGCGATGGCGATGTTGATTATAACTGGTCGCCTGATAGCAAATGGTTCGCAATATCTTACAACGATAAGATGCGTCATCCCCACACCGATATTGGAATAGTTAGCGCCGAGGGAGGAAAAGCAGCCATCAACATTACCGAAAGCGGCTACTCCGAAACAAACCCCAGTTGGGTTATGAAGGGCGATGCAATTATTTGGCTTTCAGAACGAGAAGGCATGGTTAGTCAAGCTGGCTGGGGTGCTCAACGTGATGTTTATGCGTTCTTCATAAACCAAAAGGCTTTCGACCGCTTCATGCTCTCCAAGGAAGATTACGACCTGCTCAAGGATCAAGAGAAGAAGGATACCGATGCCAAAAAGAAAGATGCTGCAAAGGATGATAGCACCAAGGGAACAAAAAAGACAGAACCCCTTAATATAGACTTCTCTAGCACTGAGGATCGCATCGTTAGACTTACCATTAACTCCTCCGATATTTCTGACGCCATCCTTTCCAACGATGGGGAAAAACTATTTTACCTCACAAAATTTGAGGGAGGATACGACTTATGGGCAACCGATATCCGAAAGAAAGAGACTAAGGTAATGGTGAAGTTAAACGGCCGTGGAGGTAGCCTTGCCCTCGATAAAGAAGGCAAAAACCTCTTCGTGCTTTCGGGCAACTCTTCCTCCAAAATCGAAATATCTTCGGAAAAGAAAACCGCCATAAGCTATAGTGCAGACATGACCATAAACCATCCCAAGGAGATGGATTACATGTTCAACCACATTGGCCGCCAAGTGGAGGAGAAATTTTTCCGAATCGACCTTCAGGGCGTGGACTGGAAATACTACAAAAATGAATACCGCAAATTCTTACCCTACATCAACAACAACTACGATTTTGCAGAGATGCTCTCGGAGATGCTGGGTGAGTTGAACTGTTCCCACTCTGGCTCGGGCTATAGGGCAAACGATCCTTCCGGCGACAAGATTGCCTCACTCGGGCTCATTTACGACCTCAACTACAGAGGAGCAGGAATGCGCGTTGCTGAAGTTCTTGCAAAAGGACCCTTTAAAAAGGCAGAATCCAAAATCACAGCCGGCTGTATTGTCGAGAAAATAAATGGCCTTTCCATTGCAGAAGGTCAAGACCTAAGCCCGCTGCTCAACCGAAAGAATGGACAAAAAACCCTGATATCCATTCGCGATCCTAAAACCGGAAGCCAATGGGATGAGGTAATTGAGCCGATTTCGACCGCCCAAGAAAGTGAACTTCTTTACCAGCGATGGGTAAACAACCGCAAGCATGAAGTTGATAGCCTTTCCAAAGGCCGATTAGGATACGTGCATATTAGAGGTATGAATGAGCCCAGCTATAGAACAACCTATTCCGACGTTTTTGGCAAATACAATAACCGCGAAGGTATTGTAATCGACACCCGCTATAACGGGGGCGGACACCTCCACGAAGACATTGAAGTGCTCTTTAGTGGAAAGAAATACCTCGATCAAGTTCCGCGAGGCCAAAAAATCGGAGAACAACCCCGCAAGCGCTGGAAAAAGCCATCCATCATGCTCATTAGTGAATCCAATTACTCCAACGCCCACGGAACCCCTTGGGTATACCAAAAGATGGGGATTGGAAAACTGGTAGGAATGCCGGTTCCCGGTACCATGAGTAGCGTTTGGTGGGAAACTCTCCAAGATCCCACGCTATATTTTGGCATTCCCGTGGTTGGTTACATCGATGATAATGGCAAATTTCTCGAGAACCAGCAACTGGAGCCCGACTTTAAAGTTGCGAATGATCCATCCGTAATAGTATCAGGAAAAGATCAGCAAATTGTTAAAGCGGTAGAAGAACTACTACGCCAAATAGACCAAAAGAAAAAATAATTGTATTGTAACCAAAAAAAGCCGGCTGAAAACAGCTGGCTTTTTTTGTAATTCGATACGGTTTGAATTATTCTCTATACAAAACTATAAAATTCAAGCATATAAAAGAAATTGTCATCTGGAAACTAGATGGTTTTCCAACTTTCGGATCGGTTATAAGAGCCAGATTGCCATACATCATAAAAAATCACTACACAAAAAAAAAATTAAACCTTCGTTTTAAAAATATTTTTGATGAACAGTTATGTCCATATTGATTACAGTGCAAACGATTGAGAAGTAGTATTTATCAGAAAAAAGCCGCCTGTTTTTGAACAAAATAAAAAATATGAAAATATTTATGCCATTTAGAGAACAACGCATTGATAATTCGTATATTTTTGCATCGTGATTTTCAAACCTTCAAACCTTAACTTTTAAAAATTAACAAGATGAAAAGATTTGCACAACTGCTAATGATTGCCGGAATGGTTTCTATGTTTGCTTGCAGCTCTAACACTGCAACTACCGAGGTTGCTGTTGACTCAACTGTAATGGTTGATACCAACACTGTTGTTGATACTACCGCTGTTGACACAACTGTTGTTGCTCAGTAATTAACACCATTCTGAAAAGAATTAAAAGACCTGCCTCCTTGGCAGGTCTTTTCATTTCTATATAAAAGAGTATAATCCGCTTATTTCAGGATTAAGCACAACACAAAATCAGAAACAACTGAAATAATCTCCATTTAAAAAATCGGAGCAACACCTAGAGCCAAAATAAAAAAACCTGCCGAAGCAGGTTTCTATATTTAGCTGTTAGGATTCAACTTTAAGGCAAGTTCCTTTAGTTGCAGTTCCGAAATCGACGATGGTGAATCGGCCATCAAATCTCGTCCCGAATTATTCTTGGGGAAAGCGATATAATCTCGAATGGAGTCGGATCCACCAAAGATGGCGCACCACCTGTCAAATCCGAAAGCAATACCACCATGGGGCGGTGCACCGTAACGGAAAGCGTTAATGATAAATCCAAACTGATTCTCGGCCTCCTTTTCGGTAAACCCAAGCTGTTTAAACATTAACCGCTGGAGTTCCGAGTCGTGAATACGAATGGACCCGCCACCAATCTCGACACCATTCACTACAAAGTCGTAAGCATTTGCCCTCACTTTTCCCGGATCGGATTCAAAGAGATGGATATCCTCGAGTTTTGGTGAAGTAAATGGGTGGTGCATGGCATAGAATCGCTTGGTTTCCTCATCCCACTCAAACAAAGGAAAGTCAACAACCCACATTGGAGCAAACACATCCTTCGGCCTTAAATCCAAACGGTTTCCCATCTCAAGACGAAGATCTCCAAGAGCACTAAGCATTTTATTTCGAGCACCAGTGAGCACGAGCAAAAGGTCGCCCTTTTTTCCGCCAAGGTGCTTAAACCAACCTTCAAGATCCTCCTGACTGTAAAATTTATCCACCGACGACTTAATGGTGCCATCGCTCTGCCATTTAGCGTAAATAAGCCCCTTCGCTCCCACCTGCGGACGCTGAACCCACAAGGTGAGTTCGTCGAGCTGTTTGCGGCTATATTCACCACAATTGGGAGCACAGATGCCACCCACAAACTCAGCTTCATCTACAACCTTAAAATCTTTTCCACGAGCCAAGCTTCCCAAGTCGTGAATTTCCATGCCAAAGCGAATATCAGGCTTATCGGAACCATACCTCTCCATAGCCACAGCATAAGTCATGCGAGGAAAAGCATAGTCGATATCAACCCCTTTTACTACTTTAAACAGGTGCTTAGCCATTCCCTCAAAGGTGTTCAACACATCCTCCTGCTCCACAAATGCCATTTCGCAGTCGATCTGTGTAAACTCAGGTTGACGATCGGCGCGAAGGTCCTCGTCGCGGAAGCAGCGTACAATCTGGAAATAGCGGTCGAAACCAGAAACCATGAGCAGCTGCTTAAAGCTTTGAGGCGATTGTGGTAGCGCATAAAACTCACCTTGGTTCATGCGGGATGGAACCACAAAGTCACGAGCACCCTCCGGAGTGGACTTGATCAAGTATGGTGTTTCTATTTCAATAAAGTTGATCTGATCAAGGTAATGCCTGACTTCCTGAGCCATACGATGCCTCAAGGCCATTGCCTTTTGAAGTGGGTTTCTTCGAAGATCAAGGTAGCGATACTTCATCCGAATTTCATCTCCACCATCCGATTCGTCCTCAATGGTAAACGGAGGCACTTCAGATTTATGTAGAATTTTCAGTTCGTCCAGCTGAATCTCGATGTTCCCGGTTGCCATTTTGGCGTTTTTATTGGAACGTTCTACAACGATTCCCGTGGCTTGAATTACAAACTCACGACCCAACGACTCTGTAATATTCTTTACCTCTGCAGAAGCATTCTCGCCGCACACCAGCTGGGTAATGCCATAGCGATCGCGAAGATCGACAAAAGTCATACCACCGAGGCGCCGAACACGTTGAACCCAACCGCTAAGCTTAACGGATTGCCCTTTCTGAGTAAGGTTCAACTCACCACATGTATGTGTCCTATACATTTCTCATTTATTTGTTACTTTGCGAAAGTAACACAAAAATTGCAACCTCATGTTTGAGTAACTTCAAAATATTACAGAGCAAGCAGCCTCGTGGCAACTATCACCCCCACAAATTCAATAAAATTAATAGCAAAAGACGGTTTTATTGTCTTCCCTGTAATGGGAAAATATGATGATAAATCACAGAGGAAACCTGCTTCACCCAACTAATTTTTTTTCATGACTATAGCAGAAGAGATCAGTAGAGACGAACAATTTATGGCTGAGGCATTCAAAGAAGCCGAAAAAGCCTTGGCTCGCGACGAAGTCCCGATAGGGGCAGTAGTGGTAATTAGAGGACAGGTTGTTGCCCGTGCTCACAATCTAACAGAGGCACTTAGCGATCCTACGGCCCACGCCGAGATGCAAGTAATTACAGCGGCAACTTCATCACTAGGAGGGAAATACCTTGGGGATGCAACCCTCTATGTAACCGTTGAGCCTTGCCCCATGTGCGCAGCGGCCCTGTACTGGGCACAACTCGGCCGTTTGGTTTATGCTGCCGGTGATCCCAAGCGGGGTTACACGCTGGTTACCCCCAACCTGCTCCACCCAAAAACAGAAGTTTCTTATGGAATTTTAGCCCCTAGAGCATCCAAGATGATGAAGGCTTTCTTTCACAAAAAACGTTAATTAAACCTCTAATTTCGATTCAAATTCTGTTTTTTCAGAATTCTTTGTAAATTGTGGCCGAAAGATAAATTTTATAAGGTTTATAATAGACCCATAACGTAAGCCATAAATCGACAATAACAATAACAACTATAAAACTATGAAGAAGAAATTATTTCGATCGTTAACTCTAGCCGCAGCGGCAATTCTATTAAGTGTAAGTGTGGCCACAGCCCAAACAGCCAAGGAAGCAGTTGAGGCATTCAACTTAGGTGTTAACGCTAATCAAGAAAAAAACTACCCGGTAGCACTTACCCAGTTTCTCAAAGCCATTGAAATTAGCGACCAAGTGGGTGCCGAAGCCGAAAATATTAAGGTTCAAGCCGAAGGAGTAGTTCCTAGCGTTCAATTCAACATTGGCATGGGTCTCTACAACCAAAAGAAAATGGAGGAGTCAATTACAGCAATGGAAAAAGCTAAAGATTTCGCCATTAAATACAAGGATGAGAAAACTCAGAAAAAGGTTGAAAAGGTAATCCCTCAGTTCTACAACTTCCTTGGAAATGCCTCGCTACGCGATGGTCAAAATGAAAAAGCCATTGAAAACTACGGTAAGGCTGTTGCACTGGATCCAAACTATGCTAAGAGCTACCTTGGAATCGGATTAGCAAACGTGAAGTTAGGCAACCTCGAAAAGGCTCTTGAGTCTTTCGATAAAACAATTGAGGTTGGAACTGCTACAAATAAAATGGATGAGGTTAAGGATGCGCAGGTTTCTGCTCGCGACAATTCTCTAGTAAAGGCAGTTGCCGAACAAAAGAATGAAAACCATGCAGACGCTTGCAAGTATTTCGCCCTTGCTCTCAAATACGATGACAAGAACACTGACGCATACCTTGGTTATGCCATTTCGGCCAACAAACTTTTGAAGTTTGACGAGGCAATTGAGTCCATCAACAAGGCGTTACCATTAGTAGAAACAAGCAGCGAAAGCATCAAGGCTGGTTACTACTTCCATTTGGCTGCAGCCTATGTTGGTAAATCAGACAATGCTAGCGCGTGTGCTGCATACAAAAAAGCCTCTTTTGGCACCTATAAAGAAGCCTCCGAGTATCAAATCAAGGAAGTGCTTAAATGCCAATAAAATTCTTTCATAAGAATAGAGAAAGAGGTCGGATTCATTCCGGCCTTTTTTATTGCCCTCCAAATAATTAACTTTGCCCGCTCAATTCAATTATCGAAAATGAATCCAATTATTAACTACCGTATAATTTTCTCCGATATCGACGGTACCATTCTAAACGAACAGAAGGATATCTCCGAACAGACCATTGCGGTAGCACATCAACTCTTCGAGCAAAAGAATATTCCCACTGTGCTCATATCGGCAAGGATGCCTGCAGCCATTAAGCATTTAAGCGAGAAACTTTGCCCATCGGCACCCTTAATTGCCTACAACGGGGCTCTAATTATTCAACATACTAACGGCGAGAACATAATTCTTCACTCCAAAACATTCCCATCAGAGGTAGCCAGATACGCCATTGAACAAAGCCTAACGGAGGGTTTTCATGTGGGGCTATACTACCAAGACCGATGGATAGTAAACGGCAACGACAGCTGGACTCAACACGAGATTTACAGCACCAAAATTCATCCCGAAATTATTGATGGAAACACAATGCTTTCGCTAATAGACTCTGAAGTTCCAAACCTTCAAAAGTTGATGGTGATGGCCCCTTCGGTGACAATCGATAAATTCGCTAAACTTATTACCGAAAAGTTTAGCGATGTTGCCACTGTATACCGGAGTGCCGACACCTACCTTGAGGTTACCCCTTCGGGATGTGACAAACGGCAAGGGGTAGAAACCCTTTTGGCCAACCTCGCTATTGAGCCGTTCCAGGCCATAGCTTTTGGCGACAACTACAACGACCTAGAGATGATTAAATTTGTGGGCATGGGAGTAGCTGTAGAAAATGCTCGTGAAACGGTGAAGGCCGCAGCCAACATGATGACCGGCCAAGGAACCAAAGACGGAGTGGCCAAGGCATTAAAGCATATTTTCGAACTGTAAAAAGAGACCAATGGCCATAATCCCACTCGAGCTGCTGGCTCCTGCTAAAGATTACCAAACCGGTGTGGCTGCCATTAATTGCGGTGCCGACGCGGTATACATCGGCGGACCAAAGTTCGGTGCTAGAGCTGCCGTAGGTAACTCTATTGCCGATATTGAAAAATTGGCCACCTATGCTCACCGATATTCCTCTAAGGTTTATCTTGTCATAAATACGCTACTCTACGAAAACGAGGTAGCGCAAGCCGTTGCCCTTGCCCATCAGGCGTGGAATTCGGGCATCGATGCGCTAATCATTCAGGACTTTGGCCTGTTGGAAACCGCTCTACCTCCCATCCCTCTTTTTGCCAGCACCCAAACAAATAACACCACCCCCGAAAAGGGTAAGTTCCTTGAGAACGCAGGTTTCTCAAGAGTAATTCTAGCGAGGGAACTCAACCTAAAACAAATTGCTGAGATTCGCCAAGCCACATCGGTTCCCCTCGAATCGTTTGTGCATGGAGCACTCTGCGTTTCCTACAGCGGACAATGCTACCTCTCGCAAGCGCTTACAGGCCGTAGCGCCAACCGTGGGGCATGCGCTCAGCCCTGCCGCATGGCATACAACCTTATCGACGATAAGGGTAATCGAATTGAAAAGAATCAACACCTACTTTCGCTGCGGGACCTCAACCTAACCAACCATATCGAAGAGCTTGCCAAAGCAGGCATATCATCCTTTAAAATTGAAGGAAGACTTAAGGACGAAGGTTATGTAAAAAATACCGTAAGGCACTATCGGTCGGTTATTGATAAGATCATTGAAAACAACGAATCCTTCGCTAAGGCCTCCTCCGGAAATCCAACAACCAACTTTACCCCCGATCTCGAACGCTCCTTTAGCCGTGGGTTTACTAACTATTTTCTCGACAGCCGTAAGGAGATGGCCTCGCGTTTTACCCCAAAATCGGTTGGAAAGAGAATTGGATTGGTCACTGGCATAGAGGCTTCCTCCTTTAAGATAAATACCACCGAAAGGTTAAGCAACGGCGATGGCATTTGCTTCTTCGTAAACCAACAACTGCTGGGCACCAACATCAACCAAGTAGAAGGGAATCGTATTTTCCCCAATTCGATGGAGGGGATAACCAAAGGAATTGAAGTCTTTCGAAACTTCGATAAGGCGTTCAACGATTCGCTTTCGCGAGAGGTGTCCCGAAAAGTTAATGCCACCATTACACTGGGAATGGAAAGCGGACTAACCATCACTGCTATCGACGAAGATGGTATTGCAGCGTCAATAACAATCGGTGAAGAGACAACACCCTCCACCAACCCCGAAAAGGCCACGCAGACTTGGATCGATCAGCTCTCCAAAGGTGGTGACTCAATGTTCAACATAAGTGGTGTGTCTATTGAACCTACACCGGCACCATTCCTCCCCGTAGGTAGAATAAACGCACTAAGACGAGAGTTGCTAAATGCGTTAGAAGAACAACGCGTGAAAAATTATTACCGAGAAACAAAGCAGCACATCCCAACACAGCATCCATACCCCGAAAAAGAGCTGATGTTCTCGGGTAACGTGGTAAACAGCTATGCCAGGCGATTTTTCGAGCGGCATGGAAGTAAGGTGCTACAGGACGGGTATGAACTTATCCCTTCCAATGCAGGCGACACCGTAATGACAACGAAATATTGCCTTCGCTACGAGCTGGGCGATTGCCTGAAAGATAGAGCACCAAAAGAAATACAGTTGCCAGCAAAGTTATTCCTTGAGAACAACGGAAAACGCTTAGCGCTAGAGTTTGACTGCCCCCGATGTGAAATGAAGATAAAATTAACATAAGATGAAATTACTTTGCCCCCAAACCAGCTGGAGCGACTACGAAATGGTAGACTCAGGTGGTTACGAAAAGTTGGAACGTTTTGGAAATTACACGGTTCGCCGCCCCGAGCCCCAGGCGCTTTGGGAAAAGGGTCTCTCGGAGGAGGAGTGGAAAAAGTTGGCAAATGCCAGCTTTATACGCACCCAAGGCAAGTTCAACGACGACCGTGGCGACTGGTTTCCTAAGCCCGGCATGCCCGAGCAGTGGAAGATTGCCTACGCCAGCGGTGACCTGAAGTTTACCATGCGATTGGGTCTTACCTCCTTTAAGCATGTTGGGGTATTCCCCGAGCAGGCAGCCAATTGGGATTTTATTTACGAAAAAACCAAGGCCATTACTGGAGAAAAACCGAAGGTGCTTAACCTCTTTGCTTACACAGGCGGGGCAACCCTTGCCGCCTGTGCAGCCGGCGCCGAAACAGTGCACGTAGACTCAATAAAGCAGGTGGTATCGTGGGCGCGAGAGAATATGGAGCTGAGCGGCCTCGATGGCATTCGCTGGATGCTCGACGACGCTCTTAAGTTTGTGGAACGTGAGGTAAGGCGCGGCAGCCAATATAACGGCATTATCCTTGATCCACCGGCCTACGGACGCGGTCCAAATGGCGAACGCTGGGTGCTTGAGGACAATCTCGCTGCAATTCTGGAAGGTTGCAGCAAGTTACTTAAACCAACCAACAGCTTTCTGGTGCTTAACCTATACTCGCTGGGCTACTCATCCATCATTGCCGAGAACTTAGCCAAGCAATACTTCGGTAACCCCAAGCAGCTGGAATACGGCGAACTCTTTATCCCCGACTCGCTCGGCAAGAAACTACCGCTGGGCGTGTTTGCACGCTTCAGCCGATAACAAAAGAAGAGGGGCTTGCGCCCCTCTTTTAAGTTATAATGTTTTACCTTCTGTTAAAATATTGTCAATTATTCCAAGATTTTTCCCTATTTTTCAATAGTTATCTCTCTTGGAGTATTACTTTCAAGCGACCATTTCAACTCCCCATTATACCACAATTTTTGGACCTCCATATAAACGCTACCTCTCCTTCGTATCTCACATTTGATAGTATCAGTTACTTTTTCGTCTAGTTGCAAATAAGTTACTGAATTGACAGTATTGACAGCATTGTTAATGAGATTAGTTGTATCACCACAATAAATTAGTGTATTAACAACGTAACTACCATTTCTTTCTGATTTTTCAACTTTAAATCCCCTCGGCATATCAAGCATTGAGTTAAAAGGGACCTCCACCTTATTTCCATAAGCCATAAAGTAAAGTCTCATTCCACTCGATTTATACGAATCCACCTTGCTACTATCAAGCAAATCGGTTCCGTCATTATCAACGTAATGGACTAATACACCTATGTCAATTAAGGCTTGTTGGGCAACTTTACTTTCGTTTTTTTCACATCCAACAAATAATATTGTTAGAATATAAGATATGAGTATTGTCATTTTGGTTCTCATTTTAGTATAATTTTAAGGGTGAATGTTGGTAATGCAACGATTTTTATACTTAAAGTTGGTGGTAGAACCGTCAGTGAATGTAATGTTAAAATTATTACTGGCAAAATATCCATTATATTGACCATTCCATCCCCAATTCATGTAGAGGTAAACAAATTGCTGAGTTACGGTACCGGATATTTGCTTGTAACACTCCATTATTCTATACCCTTCACAGACCCAAGCATGACCATCCCTATAACTGGTTTGCTCGAAAATCCACCATCCATTAACATCCTTCGTGGCATATCCATCGAAAATGACAGGACGATTGGCACTTATTTCCGTTACAACAGTATTTACATTGTAGACCTGATAGGTGGCAGATGATGAATAGCCAAATTGGCTAACTAATGCATTTCTTGCATCCGATGTTTGCGCACCAGAACCATCTAATGCATAAGACATGCCTACCGAGATACCAACATCCTTCATCAACTTAGCCGTTTCGGATGTACCATAACTATTTGCCATAGTATTCCAAGCATATGTCACTGGGAATTGATGGTATTTCATCACTTGGGCAGTCGCGGTTGCGACACAACCCGTCGGAGGCAACAGTCCATTTATTGGAGTGAGAAATGTATTATAACCAGAACCTTGACCCCATGTTGTTTTCATTAGGGGACCTTTCTCAATGGTTCTAGAGGTAATGTAATCTTGGTTTTCAGGGTCAAGTTCGGGATCATAATCAGGATCTTGCGGCTTAATGTACTTCATCCATTCGCTTTTCACTTCCACGGGAATAATAATATTATCTCCCTTAAGCATTGAAATTTTATCCTTCCGCAACTCAATCCATTCGCGTAACCCTAGAGGTGCATTCTCAATGCTAAAGTTAGTTTCTTCAGAAAACCCTAAGATTGGCATTTCCTTTTGACTTGCAGAAACAATAACAAAACCAGTTGGTGAAAAATTCACAATATACAGAGCAGGCTGATTCAAATCATCAGGAACAATTAACACTTCTTTTACTTGTTTCTCTGTTACGGGTTTGGCCCTTAGCATTCCAACTTCAACTTTTCCAGAGAAAAAGTTAACAGCAACGCTTTTTGCTTCTACAGTGGATATACCTTTCGATAATTTGGCAACAGGTGGGTTAAAATCCTCCTTCTGACAAGATAAGAAGATTCCAGTTGTAAAGAATGAGATTATTAAAACCCATTTCAAAAAAATATTTTTCATTAGCAATTAGTTTAGTTGTTACTAGTTATAATGGGAAGCCCGTTTGCACTAGCAAATTTACCCCCCCCATTTTTTAAAACTAGGATTTATATCATTGGAATATTTGTTAATTAATTGTATATTAATGTGTAACAAACAGTTTGCAATGGCATAACAATTCGAACTGCACCAATTAAATGGCATAGCAAAAAACCGTATAGCATTGTTAAGTAAGGCTGTATGTGTTTTGTAAACTAGGTATAGTAGCGTTCCTTCATGATCGGTCTTGGTTTGGTCAGGAGGTTGCCCTCTACTTATATATGCCAAAACTGCCCATTTCGTGACAAGCTATTTTCAACTATTTGATGAAATATTTTTCAACACGCTCTATTTCAGCATCTCCACAACAGCTAAAAAAGCGGTTTCGGAAATGTTTTTAGCAGGTTTAAACGAACCGGAAATAGCTCCCCGCAATATAAATTTAGAAACTGGTGGAGAAGTAAGTTTCCGAAATCAGATACCTATACAATACTCTAAAGTCCGAATTTCAAAGGAAAAAAAACTCCCACTGGGCGTGTTTGCACGCTTTAGCCGATAACAAAAGAAGAGGGGCTTGCGCCCCTCTTTTTAATATAAAAGCAATCATCACGAACAACCGCTTTGTATCGCATAAGTTAATCTCTAAATCATCGTAAGCCATCCAATAGAACCTCCAACAACCTAAAAAGGGAGTATATTATACCTAAAACAATAGTTTCCTTGATATTTCGGTGATATTGTGCCACTTGTTTCGGTGATATTGTGCCACAAAAAAAGGATGATTTCGTGACCAAATTTATGAATTAATTTGAGTTTTTTTCATCTTGTTTTTTCTCATTGACTCTCCTGTTAATTCAATGCGATGTGAAGAGTGAACCATGCGGTCTAGAATTGCATCGGCAATGGTTCCTTCGCCAATTGTTTCATGCCAGTTTTTTACTGGTATCTGTGCGGCAATGATAATAGAAGTCTTGTCATATTTCTGTTCAACGATATCCATTAGGGCATTTCTTGCAGGATCGTCAAAGGCTGTTAACCCA
>NZ_FMYP01000071.1 GCF_900096565.1 Williamwhitmania taraxaci | reverse complement strand
AAAGAAATCGAACGGTTTCTCGAACTGGTTGCGGTAGGTCTGTTCGCTAGATTGGCTAAAGCGACCCAGCTGTAAGAAATTTATCCTACCTTTGATACTCAAAATGTGCCAAAGAACGCTTACAACAAAATCTTTGCGAGTTTTATTGAGTTTATTAAAACAGTCGTTGTTTAATGTGCTGTATATGTAATACTTAACAATATTACTGACCTTAGGAATCATGCTTAGAAAATTACTGGAATAATCTTTTAAGATACTGATTTCTAAGGTCTTATTCAAATTTATTCACGCCTATTTTTCTGATTGTCAAATATTTACACTAGTTATTACCGAACTATTGTACTTACTATACGCATATTATCCGCGAGCTTATTTACCAAGGCTACATTGTGGTTTCGGCCGAATACCGTGGTAGCACAGGTTATGGTGAAGGAACTTACAACAATATCGATTACGGTGGATTAGAGGTAGATGATTCTCAAGCCAGCTGCGAGTATATGATCGAGAACTACGACTTTGTGGATAAAGGTCGCGTGGGCATTATGGGGTGGAGCCACGGCGGATTGATTACCCTGATGAGCATCTTCGATCACCCCGATACCTACAAGGTGGCCTTTGCCGGAGTTCCCGTTTCCGATTTGGTTATGCGCATGGGTTACTACGACAACGAATACCGCGATTTATACTCGGCACCCAACCATATTGGCAAAACCGCCAACCAGAATATTGAGGAGTATAAACGCCGCTCACCCGTTTGGAGTGCCGGCAAGCTAAAAACTCCGCTACTTATCCACACCAACACCAGCGACGACGATGTAAACGTGGTGGAGGTGGAGCACCTCATTCAGGCGCTTACTTTCGAGAAAAAGGATTTCCAGTATGAAATATTTAAGGATGCTCCCGGAGGTCACTCCTTCGACCGTATCGACATCAAGAATGCACGCCAAATCCGGCTCAAAATTTACAAGTTCATGAACGAGAAGCTGAATCCGCAGAGGCCTATTAAAACGTTGAAGGATATGGAGAAGGCTGCGTACGCTCCGTTTTAAAAAGAAGTTAAACGGGAGTTAGTCGGAAGTTATAAGGAGTTAAATTGAATGAAAAAAACATCGAGAGCTATAACTCTCGATGTTTTTTTTTCTACTACAGTCTAAATCCTTGTTCTAATAACAATTGATGCGGCCAGCTGCGCATACTCCAGCTGCATATTTGTTAGGGTCTCTTGCATTTCGTAAATCCATGATGTTTCTTGGAAATACTGAATAACTGAAATTTCTCCGGCAAGTAGCGCCTTTTGCAGAAGCTCGTTGGTTTGCTGACTTGCTAAATCGCTTTCGAATGAAGCAATGCTTGCTTGCAGCGATTGCGCTTTTTGCCAATCTTGTTGAAGACGACTTACAGCCATTGCTGTTGCATCTTGTGTTTCTGATTGCTTTTGCTTGTATGCAAAGTTGGCATGCTTAACTGCGCCTTTGTTTTGCCAAAGCGGAATGCTCATTCCAACGCGAACTCCAGCAAACTTATCACCTAGCGTTTTCTCCATTTCGTATCCAACTTCGAATTCAGGAAGCCATTGAGCCCGGCTTAAGCTGAGTTGCTTGCGCGCCATCATCTCCGCCGATTGGTGTGCAGCAATGGTTGGATTGTTGGCCGCCAGTGCTGTCGAAAGTTCTTCGAAAGAGGAGAGTTGCTTGGATTCAAACGTAGTATCGGTAACTTCTACCGAAACCGATCCGTTGAGGTTGCGCAGCTGTTCGCGCAGCTGCTCTCTTGTTGCCAACACCTCATTCTGTTTGGCAGTAAGTGCGGTTAGCTGCAGCTTTGCCTTGTTGAAGTCGAGAATGTTGCCATCACCTTTCTGAAGCCGAATTTGAAACGATTCGCTCAGTTGCTTTGCATTTGAAATTCTACGTTCCAGAATGAGAATCTGCCTGTTTGCCGCCACAATCTTGTAGAAATGATCAGCTGTTTCTATCAATACGGATTGAACTTGCTTACGAAAGGCTGCCTCTGCAACGGCATCGTTGCTTTTTGCAATGCCGTTTTTGTAGAAATAGGTTGTAGGGAAGTCGAAACTTTGGGAAATAGAGAATATTTCCTTCGTTCCAATGACCGAAGAGTTTCCTGGCATGTATCCAACTGAAACTTGAGGATTATTTGGAAGAAGTCCAATCCGTCCCTCTGCTTTGTGTGCATCCAAAGCTTTTCGTGCCGCTTGTAGCGATAGGTTATTCGTCTGCACCTTTACCAGTAGTGTATCGAGCTTTACTTGCGACTGAGCCGAGAAGCAACCAAGAAACATGGCTGCTACGGCTATTGCGCTCTTCATGCAAGAGCCAATTTCTATTTTATTTATGCCTATAGTTTTCATGCTTTTCTACTTTACGTTATTCTCTTTTTTTGTTTTGAAGAGCTGATAAACCATCGGAACAATGTAGAGGTTAAGCAGGGTAGATGTTAACAATCCACCAAGGATAACCTTTGCCATTGGACTCTGAATCTCGTTACCCGAAACGTTGCCGTTTAGTACAAGAGGAATAAGTGCAAGCCCTGCTGTAAGCGCAGTCATTAAAATTGGGTTGAGCCTATCTACTGAACCTTGAACAATAATATCGGTAAGGTTAGTACCTCTGCTCTCCAGTAGCTTGTAGTGCGAGATAAGCAAGATTCCGTTGCGGGTTGCAATGCCAAACAGGGTAATAAATCCAATTATAGCAGGAATGCTGACAACACCAGATGTAATCCAAATGGCAAATACTCCACCAATTAGCGCCAACGGAAGGTTGATAAGCACAATACCTGCCAACTTGGAATCCTTAAACTCATGATAAAGAAGCAAGAAAATTACCAGCAAAGCTATTATCGACGATAGCAATAGGGTTCGAGATGCGGCTTGGGCACTTTCGAACTGTCCACCATACTCTACGCGGTAGCCTTCCGGTAGCGTTACTTTTTCCGATACCTGCTCCTTAATTTGCTTTACTACGTTGCCAAGGTCTCCTCCGGTAACGTTGGCCGAAATAACCAACTTACGCTGCACATTTTCGCGGCTAATGGAGCTTGGCCCCATGGCCGATTTTATGGTAGCAACTTGTTCAAGCGGTATTTTTTTTCCGTTTGGAGTATCGATAAGGGCATTGCGGATTCCATCGAAATCGCTGGTGTAGTTCCTGTTTAGTTTCACCGTAAGATTAAAACTACGTTGTCCCTCATAAATCTCCGAAACTTTTTCGCCCGAAAAGGCTAGCTCAACAAACTTGGTGAACTCTCCAACGGTGATGCCGTAGTATGCCAGCCTTTCGCGATTTGCTACAATTTGAATTTGCGGCACCTCTGTTTGCTGGTCCACGTTAACATCCACCAGCCCCGGAATTCCGTTGATGGCTGCCTCAATTTGTTTACCCGTGAGGTATAATCGGCTAAGGTCTGTTCCGAATAGCTTAATGGCAATGTTGGCGCGGGTTCCCGAAATCATGTGGTCGATGCGGTGCCCAAGTGGCTGACCAACGGTAAAGGCTACCCCTGGAACCGATCCCAACTTCGCTCTCACCTCTGCCAGAAACTCTTCCTGAGGCCTATCTTTTAATATAAAGTTGATATCAATCTCGGCACTGTTGGTCGATTGCGAGTGCTCATCTAGTTCTCCGCGTCCGGTTCGGCGCGATGTTTCGGTAACCTCCGGAATTGTGAGCACTGCTCGCTCAAGCATGTTGCCAATGTTGTTGCTCTCTTCCAGCGAGATACCCGGCTTGCTTACGGCGCTAATGGTAAGTGCGCCTTCGTTGAATTCGGGCAAAAAGCTGCTTCCCATGGTTAGCAGTAATACAACTGAAACTAAGGTGAGCGCTGCGGCGGTTCCAATAAACGCCCTCTTGTAGTGAAGTGCCTTTGATAGCGAAGAGGCGTAGAGTTCGGATAGTTTTCGACTAAGCCAAGGGTCTCTACTGTGCTTCGCCATTCGCTTTTCGTTGGAAAGCATAAGGTAGCAAAGCACCGGAGTTACCGTGATGGCCACAATTAACGATGTGAAAAGTGCCACTATATAGGCAATGCCCAGTGGTTTAAGCATCCTGCCTTCCATTCCCGAGAGGAAAAATAGTGGAATAAATGCAACTATAATAATTATGGTCGCATTTACAATTGATGCCCTAATCTCTCGCGACGCTCTAAACACAATGTCGATAGGACTTTTGCGCTCAGTTTTAGGTAGGCGATAGTTTTCGCGTAATCGCTTGTATACATTCTCCACGTCGATAATGGCATCGTCCACCAGCGAACCAATTGCAATGGCCATACCACCCAAACTCATGGTGTTGATGTTTAGGTTGAGCATCTTGAGCACGATAATTGCCCCAAGCAGTGAAAGCGGTATGGCTGTAAGCGAAATAATGGTGGTGCGGAAGTTCATCAGGAAGAGGAACAGGATAATCACAACCAAAATACCTCCCTCAACTAGCGCTTTTTGCACGTTGTTAATGGATGTTTCGATGAAGTCGGCTTGACGGAAGATTTTGGTATCAATCCTAACGTCGGGCGGAAGTGTCTTTTGCACATCGGCCAAACGCTGCTCTATATTTTCGGTAAGATTTAGCGTATTGGCGTTGGGCTGCTTGGATATGGATAGAATAACCGCCGGTTTTGCATCTTGCGATGCGTATCCCATCTTTACTGCTGCTCCAATCTTAACCTCGGCAACGTCGTTTATCCTAACCGGATTATTTCCCCGCATTTTTATGAGAGATGCGCCTAACTGCTCGAGGTTGTTGGTGCGAGCCATTCCTCTAACCACATACTCGTTGCCATACTGGCGCACTACGCCTCCTTGTGAGTTTTGGCTGATTCCTCGGCAAACTACAGTTAGCTCTTCGAGCGATACTCCGTAACGAAGCATGCGGATTGGGTCGGCAAGAATCTGGTATTCTTTGTAGTCGCCTCCTATAATGGTAACCTGGGCAACGCCCCCGGTGGCAAGCAATACCGGCTGGATGTTCCATTCGGCAATGGTGCGTAAATCTTGCATCGAAGTGGAATCGGCTTGGAGTCCAACAAAGAGAACTTCACCCATTACCGACGATTGCGGTGCAAGGGTTGGTTGCCCAATACCTTCAGGCATAGTAGATGATACCGTAACCATCTTCTCGCTCACAATCTGGCGAGCCTTAAAGACATCGGTACCCCAATCAAACTCCACCCAAACAAAAGAGTATCCTTGCGAAGATGCAGAGCGAACCCTGCGAACATCGGTGGCACCGTTTACTGCTGTTTCGATGGGAAACGTAACTAGTCGCTCAACCTCTTCGACCGCCATGCCGTGTGCGTCGGTCATAACCACTACGGTGGGGGCAGTAATGTCGGGAAACACATCCACGTCCATATCCGACGCTATTTTTACTCCCGCAATCATTACCACCAGCGCAGTCAATAGAACTATCATTCTATTGTTTAGCGATATGTGTAATATTCTGTTTAACATGATTTCTACCTCGAGATTAGTGAACGTGTCCTGCGTGTGGGTCAATCTTTCCGCTTGCCGAGGCTGCTTTAATCAATATCGCTCCTTGCGATACAACCCTGTCGTTGGGTGCTAAGCCGCTCACTATTACAGTCTCAATTCCATCGGTTGCGCCAATCTTAACCTCGCGCTTTTCAAAACTTTCGGGTGTTAGCTGCAAGTAAACAAAGAACAATCCTTGCTCCTCGAGAATTGAGGCGTTGGGAACGGTGATTGTGGAAGTGCCGGTTTTTGCCTTGAGGTAAATATCTACAAGGCTGCCTGCGTAAAGATTACCTTGGTTGTTCACTTCGAGGTATACCGGAAGAAGATAGCTGTTTCCGGTAAGTCCTTCGCCTCTCGATAGCACTCTTCCGCGCAGCTGTTCCAGCGAATAGGTTTTGCCATCGGTGGCTGTAATTGCTGCGCTATACAACCCTTTTAGTAGGGCGAGATATCTCTGCTGAACTTCGACTCTTATTACCAAATTCTTTGTTTGGGAGATTGTTGCAAGCGGTTGTCCTTGTTCCACATATTGCCCGTTGGAGACCAAGAGCAACTTTATGTATCCGCTTTTGGGCGAGGAAACGGTTTGTCCCTTTTCGCTTGTGGTGCTGCTAAGGTCGTTGTAGGCTGCCTTCGCATTTTCAAACTCTGTAGTGGCGTGTTGCAACTCCTTTTCCGATGCAATCTTACTCTTTGCCAATTCGGAGGCTCTTTCGTAGTTGGCTTTTGCTTGTTCGAAACGGTTCTTTGCTTCTGATAGTTTTAGCGATGCATTCCCGTCTCCAAGGCCTCTTCCCGAGATGGTTAGTATTGACTGGCCTGCGCTGATTGAGTTTCCTTCAAAAATTTGGTTGTTGATACTCACAATACCGCTACTCTTTGCGGTGATAATGGTTTCATCGTTCGGTGCCGATTGAATTTCGCCAACGCTCTTTATGATTGCTCCAAATTGGTGTGGTGCAACAACTGTGGTGGAAAAATCGATACCCCACGACTGCTCCTTTGTGAATGAAACTGCAGCCGGGTTTGGCTTTGCCTCACCTTCCGAAGCATGTGCTGCTTCGTGGTCGTCGGCATAAACGGTGATGTTCTCAACCTCTAGGCGCTCTTTTCCCTTTGATGTCTCAATTTCGAAAATGAATTTTGCTGCTCCCGCACTCTCCGGTTTAATGCTAAACTGGTAGATTCCCGGACGAGTTGGCGTTTCAATAGTTTGCCGAACGCCCTTGCTTCCTAAAATCAGGTTGATGGTGACTTTTCCCTCTGTTAGCGGTTTATAGTTGTTGAGGTGTGTAAAGTGCGCCAAGATATTGGTCGATTCGCCAACCACTAGAGGAGCAACTTCCGCGTAAAGTTCAAAGTTTGCGTTGTAGCCTACCAGTTGCTGTATTACTGCCGCGTGGTTGTGGCCCTCCTCTTCGTGACTTGCCTCTGCTACTTCGTGGGCATGAGCCTCTTCACCTTCTTTGTGCGGAGCATTATTATTGCAGCCACTAAACGCTATAGTAGCCACAAGTATATAGTTAAATATCTGTTTCATAAGTATGATGGTTTAGGCCATTTACAATGGCGATGAACAACGGGCTACGGGTAGGGTATTCCTACCCGAGCGCTGTAATGTTAGTGCTTGTGAGAATTACCGTGCTCATGCTTATGCTCGCAGCTGTCCGAATGGTGAACGGCATCAGCGCTATCTACCACAAATGATTCTTGAGCCGACGCTGCTGAGGTGTCGTGGCTGCAATCACCTTCATGCTCAGTTCCATCATCATGGGTGTGCTTGGTGTTGCTTTGGTTGCAGGCGAAAAGGCCGGCCGTAGCGGCAATGCTCACGATAATTATATACTTCTTCATATTCGCTTCTTTTGATGCCTTTGGGTGAAAATGGCATGTTGATAAATAACTGACAATGAGAGCACTCTCTAGTTGAGAGTGTCAAAGGCAATAAAATGATTAAGAAAGGAAACTAAGAGAAGATAGGAGGGGCCCGCGGGGATGCACTCCGGCCGATACCGTCGAGTGGCTTTGCACGAAATGGTTGAGATTGAACTTGTATGTTCTGCTCTGAAATATCCGGAATTTCGATGTTTACTAAAACAATTGCATAAACAAGAATTGCCGGAGCATAATGTCTGTCGGTAAAAACTTCTGTTTTAAACTGGCAGTGCTGCGGATGTCCTGCATCGTCTTGGGTTTCGCAGCATGAGATACAGTGAGACTCAGATTCGTTGCAGCTATATTCGTTGTGGGAGTGTTCTGGAATTTGATGGTAAACTACAGTGTCGTAATGGTGGTGAGATATAATGCTATGCGCCACCGTTATTAGGAAGGTGGAGAGCAGCAGATATCGTATGGCAACACCTCTTAGCATACAAAGGTTTAGGTGGCAAATCTACACTTTTTTAGGATTAAATACTCATGGTGATAATACTTTATTGTGGACAAAAACAGTATGGAGATGTGCAGGTCTTTTTCCGAATACCGTATGGTAGAGGTGCACAAAGGTGTCTCCGATAATGGATTCACGGAAATTATTCTACCCGCAAGTTTTGCCATCAAAACGGCTAAGGTTGTAATAAAAGGTGCTTACAACCTCCTTTCTGCTAAGAAGAATGCCGGGGAGATGAGCTGCTAGGAATGATAAGAACGTTAAGGGTTGCTGTAGGCGAAGAGGCTAGAGGCAACCCTTATTTTATTTTTCTCTTGTTCTGGATTGCGGCGTAAGGAGTTTGTGCGTTAATCACTAACACGGTCTTCGTCTCTTTCTTTGGTCTTATCGGATTCGCTTGATGGTCCCGCATTACTTATTTTTTTTCTGGTAAAAATCTCCATCCCAATCGCCACGAGCACGGCTCCCACTGCGACGTTCATAATCCCATTTACAAACCCATCAACCGGGGTTTTTATCTGAACAATCTTCAGTATTATGCGGCCTAGAATTAATACTGCCGATATGATCATCGCTATTTTTGCCCATTTGGGATAGTTGGGGAGAGTCATCTCTTTTTTCTTCAAAAATATTCTATTTTTCAGAGAGAATCAAGGGGCAACGTAATAACATTTACTTAACGGTAAACGATTTTTCTTCAGTAATTGTGATCAGCAGGAGGGGAACGGCTATCTTTAGCACAAAAAAAAAGGGGAATGGATTACCAACGATTGCTCGATGAAATATATGTGGAGGTAAAGCCACTCCTAGCAAAAGGTAAAGTTGCTGATTATATTCCCGCATTGGCCGAAGTAAATCCAAGTAGTTTTGGGATGGCAGTGGTAACCCTCGACGGATCTGTTTTTTCTGTTGGTGATGCATACAATCCGTTTTCCATTCAAAGTATCTCTAAAGTTTTTAACTTAGTGTTGGCATTCTCGCGGTTGGGCGATGCTATCTGGGACCGAGTTGGGCGTGAACCCTCTGGCAACGCCTTTAATTCGTTGCTTCAGTTGGAGTATGAGGCCGGAATACCTCGAAATCCCTTTATTAATGCCGGAGCCATTGTGGTGGCCGATATGCTCTGCGAACTCTATCCAAACGCCGAAGATGATCTCATCCGTTTTGTGCGGGAGGTGGCAAATAATCCTGAGATTAACTACGACTTGAGGGTTGCTCAGTCGGAGCGAGAAACCGGTAATCGGAATTTTGCGTTAGGATACTTTATGAAGAGTTTTGGGAATATCCACATGCCCATCGAGCGGGTAATGGATTTCTATTTCAAGCAGTGCTCTATGTCCATGAATTGCGTGGATTTGGGCCGATCATTCCTTATGTTGGCCAACCATGGCATTGTTTCCCATTCGGGCGAAAGGGTGCTTACTGTGAGCCAGACAAAGCGGTTAAGTTCGCTGCTGCTTACTTCGGGATTATACAACGAAGCGGGGGAGTTCGCCTTTCGAGTTGGACTTCCTGCCAAGAGTGGTGTGGGTGGTGGTATAGCCGCTATCATTCCGCAGAAGTTGAGCGTGGTGGTTTGGAGCCCGGGCCTAAACACCTATGGAAATTCCTTGGCTGGGATTCAAGCATTGGAACTATTTACCACCAAATCGGGTATATCCATTTTCTAATGATAAAGCTTACCCAAGGCGGATTGCCGCTATATAAATTCCATAACCTAAACCGGTTTCCTGAACTGGTTCATTTTGTTACAACCCGCGAAGGCGGCATCAGCATTGATGGAGATCTGTCTTTAAATCTTGGTTTTCATTCCTCCGATTCCGACGTGAATGTTCTCGAAAACCGACGACGATTGGCTGAGGCGGTTAGTATTCCCCTCGATCGATTTACACACCAGGTTCAGGTGCATAGCAGTAATATTATGGTTGTGGATTCTTGCCACAGGGGGATGGGATCGCTCAATCAAGAAAGTGCCATTCAGCACAACGATGGAATGGTTACTGCCACTGAGGATATTTGCCTTATGACTAAATCGGCCGATTGTGTCCCAATCCTGCTTTACGATCCAGTTGAACGTATTGCCGCTGCGCTGCACGCCGGATGGAAGGGGATGGTGCAGAATATTGCTGGAAAAGGTGTAGCCAAAATGGTTGAATTGGGAAGTAACCCGACAAATATTTTAGTTGGTATTGGACCATCCAACGGTCCTTGCTGCTACGAGGTGGGAACGGATGTAGAGGAGGCTGTATTTGCGGAATTCGGCACGCTCAAAGGTCTTCTTGTTGCAGGAAAAGGAGCGCGCCTCCATCTTGACCAATGGGAGGCTAACCGTCGCCAGCTTATTGCGGCGGGAGTCTTGCCCAAAAACATTGAAGTTGCCGAGATATGCACCCAGTGCAATCATCACGAATTCTACTCGGCACGCATGAACGCTTCCGGACGGTTCGTTGCGGGAATACTGATGAAAGCGGATTGAGTATCTAGATCTGCATGCAAAGGTGTTAAGCGTGAACGATGGTGTCTCTCTTCTTTAACCTTCTCTGACTCCTTATGTGTTTTTCGTGGAACTTCTTTTTGTTACCCCAGTATCGCCGTATTCAATAAAAACTATCTTTGTTCTGCATTAAAACTAAAACGCTGAATGAAACGTCTTCTATATTTGATCCTCTCATTTACTATAGCCTGTAGCGGACCAAGTGCCGAAACTGCATCTAAAGTTATTACGAGCGAAGGTATTGCTGCTGATATTACCATCCTCGCAGCCGATAGCCTTCAAGGGCGTGGTCCATGCACAATAGGTGAGGTGAGAACCCTAAGTTATCTTCAGTCTCGCATGAAAGAGTTGGGGCTTGAGCCTGCCTTTAATGGTAGTTACTTGCAGCAGGTTCCGTTGGTTAATATCTTCACTCGGTTGGTTGGTAATGTTGAGATTGGCTCACCCAATGGAGATATACCCTTAATCAATGCCGAAGAAATAACCGTTTGGAGTCCTGTTCTTGAGAAGGAGATTGTTCTTTCCAATGTCCCCATGGTTTTTGTTGGCTTTGGCATTCGGGCACCCGAGTATGGATGGGACGATTATAAAGGTATGGATGTTAGGGGTAAGGTAGTGATTGTATTAGTGAACGATACCGGTTTTTATACAAAAGACACTACACTCTTTAAGGGAAACCAAATGACCTACTACGGACGTTGGCGGTATAAGTTTGAGGAAGCAGAGCGCCAAGGAGCATCGGCCTGTATCATTGTGCACGAGGAAGCTGCCGCTGGCTATCCTTGGGGTGTAGTTCAACGCAGAAGTAACGGTTCTGATTATTACGTGGATGAGCCCATTGAAAATAAAATGAATTGTAAAGTTCAAGGATGGATTACTTCTGATATTGCTCGTAAGTTGTTCACTGTATCGGGCCTGAGCTATGACGAACTTAAAGCGGCATCTTGTAATAAAGGCTTTAGCGCGCTTCCTCTGCTAACAACCCTTTCGCAACGGTTGGAGAATCGTTGGAATAAGTGCGTTTCCTATAATGTGGCTGGAATAATTCGGGGTTCGGAAAAACCCAATGAAGCCTTGGTATATGCTGCCCATTGGGATCATTTGGGGATTGGTACTGTCGTTGACGGTGATTCCATATATAATGGTGCCTCCGACAATGCTGCCGCTATAGCGGGAATGTTTGCCGTGGCAAAGGCGTTTAAGGAGATGAAGCAGGCGCCCAAGCGATCGGTCTTGTTTTTTGTTCCTACGTGTGAGGAATCAGGGATGCTTGGGTCTACATACTATGTCAACCATCCTGCAATACCTATGGATAGCACTATTGCTTGCCTCAATTCCGATGTGATTCTTTTCCTTGGGAAATTTAAGGATGTTACTGTAACAGGGTTGGGTCATTCTCAACTTGATGATTTTCTCCGTGAAGAGGCTGAAAAGCAAGGGCGATATATCTGTAATGATCCTAATCCGGAGAATGGGATGTTCTACCGCTCCGATCAACTCCCTTTCCTTCTTGCAGGTGTTCCTTCGTTGTTCGCAAAAGGCTATACCCATCAAACTGAGTTGGGCAAGGAGAAAACCCTAGCGAAAATTGCAGAGTATTGGAAAACAATATATCATAAACCTTCCGATCAATACGATCCGATTCGAGATAACCTCGAGGGGTTGGTTGAGGATTCAAAACTCTTTTTCCTCCTAGGAAATCGATTAACCAACGATCGCATGGTTCCTACATGGAACGAAAAATCTGAGTTTTTTAAGGATAGGTGCATTAAACCCTAACTTAACACCTTCGTCTTATAGGCTTTGTATTGTGGAAGATGCTGCGATTGCACAATTGGTTTAAACCTTTGTTCTTTTCGAATGCCTTTCGTATCTTGCTGATCTATTTGATAGCCGTTTTTTGTTGGATCATTGCAACAAATTGCACTGGTATGTTTGTCGTCAATTATTGATTAACAATTTGTTAAAAAAGGTGTTGAGTAATGGGAGAAAAAATTAGGCATAAAAGAACGGAAGAGTTTAAAGCCTACCTTTTGCGTATGATGCCAAATTCGAGGATGAATGAGGATACTGCAATTACCCCTGAGAATATTTACCAGGAGGCACACATAGCCAATCGAGAACTTTTACTTGAGATTATCTCTAAAACACACCTCGCTGGTAGTACAATACTGGGAGAGGCTAACGTGCTTAAAATTGAAGAGTTGGCTAGCCAAGGCAAGTCGGTGTTGATTCTCTCTGATCATGTATCAAACCTCGATGTGCCAAACATCTACGCTCAGTTTTACAACCATCGAAATCCAAAGTTCAAAGAAATATTTGAACGGTTTGTTTTTATTGCAGGCACCAAACTCAACGAGAATCCTGTGGTAAAGGTATTTACTGAGATGTTTACCCGAGTGGTGGTTTACGCCATTCGTTCGCTTACTGAGTTGAAGAACTGCGAGGAAGCTAAGGATGAGTTAGAGTTGGCCAATAAGATAAACCTTCGCTCTACCCGAAAAATTGGGGAGTTACGCAATAAAGGATCTATATTCATTCTATTTCCTGCTGGAACACGCTACCGCCCTTGGATGCCGGAAACAAAAAAAGGTATTACAGCCGTTTACGGATACCTTCGTTCATTCGATTACTATTGCTGCTTATCGCTCAACGGGAACACTATGCCTCCTGCTGAGCATGAGGATATGACCAAGGAAGATGTCTGTGACGACGTTGTTGTGCTCAATTTCGGCGAGATTCATGAGACGAAAACGTATATCCAAAGTTTCGCGATCGACCTTACGAACCTTACTCTTTCGGAGTCTGAGGCTCAAAAGCAGGTAGTTGCCGATGATATCATGGCTAAGATCGATCAACTTCATGAGGAAGCCGAAATCTATCGCCAAAAATATATTTAAGAGTAATACTCCGATAAAAGCCCTACCGTTATGGTGGGGCTTTCGCTTTCGGTAAATTGGCTTCGCTTGGTTGTGCTGTACCGTTTGGAAATGCTTCACTTTAGGCTAGCTTTGCTGAACAGAAACAATTACCCATTGTTCATCTATAAAATTTGAATTATCATGGAAGGATCGTCTACAGCCGAGCAGCTGAATGCATTGTGTGAAAATACACTTATCAATCATCTCGGCATTGAGTTTCTTTCGGCTGTGAAAGGAGTAGTGATTGCCAAAATGCCGGTTGATTCCCGAACCATTCAGCCTTTCAAGATACTTCATGGTGGAGCATCGCTGGCGCTTGCCGAAACTGTTGCTAGTGCAGGTTCCACAATGTTGGTAGATACGTCTAAGTCCATGGTGGTTGGGCTTGAGGTTAACGGAAACCATCTTAGGAGTGTATCTTCTGGGTTTGTGACTGCTACGGCGCGTATTATTCACCAAGGCGAACGCACACACGTGTGGAATGTGGAGATTGTGGATGAGGAACTCCGCTTGGTGATGATCGGTCGTGTTACCATGATGGTGGTAAATAGGAACGCCTAGCAAAGTTTAAAACAATTAGTGTATATTCAAGCAACTGAAATTGGGAGATGATCGCTTCAGATAGTTTTGACATTCAAGTTACAAAGGTTCGTAATAAACTGCTCCACGTCTGTTTGGAGAGGAGGATCCCATTTGTATCGTACCAATTACCTGAGAAATCGGAGTTGTCTACACTTGTTCAATATACGGTTGCTCCACGAAAATTAAAATCGAGCGTGGAGATTACTGGTGCCACTGGTTTTGTGGTTGCTCCATTCGAAGGCAGTGGTGCTTTTCCAATTACCCTGTTGGAACCTGATTTCATACATACAGGAAATAGTCCGGTAGACCAAATTATAGAAACACTACAAAAGTGTAGCCTTTTTTTGGGAACAAAATCGGAATCGCACCCCATGCATGAGGCGTCTTCATCGGAATTTACCCGTCAGGTTGAGGCCATTAAGGCAAAAATCAAAGAAGGCGTCATTATCAAGGCGGTGCTCTCCCGTGTAAAGATTGAAACGGAGGTAAGCAGTATCGATACCATTGAATTGTTTAACACCCTTTGCCAAGCATATCCTCATGCGTTTGTCTATATACTTCAGATGCCGGATGTGGGTTGCTGGATAGGCGCTTCCCCTGAACCTCTTTTACTGGTTTCTGACGAACGTGCAAAAACAACCTCCATTGCAGGCACACAAGTTCTCGGAAATCGAATGGTTTCAGATGTAAAGTGGAACGCAAAAGAGCGTGATGAGCAAGCAATTGTTACGAGTTATATCGAAAACGTGATAAGCTCCTTTGGCATTACCAACGTTGAAAAAATTGGACCGTATAGCTATCAAGCGGCTAACTTAGTGCATCTCAAGACTCAGTTTGAGTTTGATGCTTCTACGATAAAGCCTCTGCTTGGTAAATTTATCGTGGCTCTGCAACCAACTCCATCGGTTTGTGGACTGCCAAAGGCAAATGCCGTGGACGTTGTCCTAAGCGTAGAGAAGCATGAGCGAGAGTACTATTCCGGCTTTCTGGGCCCAATAAATATTGAAGACAATACAGCTTTTTTTGTTAATTTGCGCTGTTTGAAGGTTGTTCCGGAGGGGTTTGCCTTTTTTGTTGGTGCGGGAATTACCGAAGGTTCTATTCCTGGACGGGAATGGGAGGAGACTTCCCATAAAATGATGACCCTTCTGTCGGTTGTAAATAGCGTTAATACAAGTTCGAAAGCTTATGTTTTCTCCAAGACAAGGAATTAGCGATCTGCCAGATATTTGTTACCGTCATGGCATGCACACTGTGGTTATTTCACCGGGATCGCGCAATGCACCCTTGATATTCTCCTTTACCAATCATGCCAATATGGAGTGCCTGAGCATTGCCGATGAGCGATCGGCTGCATATTTTGCCTTGGGCCTTGCGCTAGTAACGCATCAGCCGGTTGGACTGATTTGCACTTCAGGAACTGCCGCACTTAACTATGCTCCAGCCATTGCCGAAGCTTACTATCAAAATATACCGCTGGTGGTAATTACGGCTGATCGTCCCAGCGAGTGGATCGACCAAGCCGATGGACAGACAATCCGTCAATCGGAGTTATATCGAAACTTTATTAAGCAAAGCTTCAATCTGCCTGTTGATACTGCCAGTAGTTCCGATTTCTGGTATTTCACACGATCGGTAAACGAGGCTATGAATGCAGCAGTGCACGAGCCTTCTGGTCCGGTTCATCTTAATATTCCACTGAGCGAACCACTTTATACTCCGCTTCCAAAACCGAGTTCCGATATTCATGTTATTCAGAATATTAGTGTTCCTCAACTACTCACTGACGAGGCTATTGAAGCCCTATTGGTTCGGTGGAATTCAAGTAGTAAGAAGATGATTATTTGTGGAGCCGATGTGGCTGATGAGTCTCGATTCAGGGCACTAACACTTTTATCTGCTAACCCTTCCGTAGTCATCGTTGCCGAGAATCTCTCAAATATTCACGGTGAAATGGTTATCTCCTCTCCGGAGCGTTTCTTTGCATTGCTTACCGAGGAAGAGGCGAGCGCATTTCGCCCAGACCTGTTAATTACAGTAGGCCATTCAATTGTTTCGGGTCGTTTAAAGAAGTATCTACGGCAACATACCCCTTTGGAGCATTGGCATATCCAACCTTCTCCTTCGCATGTGGATACCTTTCAATGTTTAACCCAATCAATTGTGGCTTCGTCGGGGTTGTTGTTGAGGTCGTTAGTGGAACGTGAGGCAAAGATCAGTAGCTATTACCGCGATTTGGTTCTCACCCGAGAGATGCATCTGCGGAATAAGCACCGCGAATTGGTTGAGGGATTCCCTTATTCCGATCTCACTGTTTTTGGTGCCATAATGGCTCGCATTCCTGACGATTGTAATTTGCACCTTGCCAATAGCACACCTATTCGTTATTCCCAACTTTTTCGTAGTCGGGCCGATGTAACATATCATTGCAACAGGGGAACATCCGGTATTGATGGATGCATCTCTACTGCCGCAGGAGCATCGGTGGCTTCTACCAAAACGACCTTACTTATTTCCGGCGATGTGTCGTTTGTATACGACTCCAACGGATTGTGGAATAAACATCTGAAAGGGAATTTTAAAATTATTGTAATAAATAATGGTGGAGGCAATATTTTCAGGCTTATCGATACCGGTAAGGACGAAAACCCAGCGCGTGAATTTTTTGAGACTCCACATAGCGTAAATATTAAGCATTTGGCCGAAGCTTACGGTGCAAACCATTACCTCTGCCACTCGCACGAGGAGCTGGCCGCAAGCCTCAATTGGCTCTTTGCTCCGGCCGACCGCCCTTCGATTCTCGAAATTGTTACCGATTTTGAGGTGAATACAACTGTATTTAAGGATTACTACAAACAAATTCATTTATAGTATGAGCACTAGAACGTGGACCTCCATCAAGGAGTTTGAAGAGATAAAGTTTGAATATTTCGAGGGAATTGCCAAGATCACTATCAACCGTCCACGCTACCGGAATGCGTTTACACCCGATACCGTTCGTGAGATGATTGAGGCGATGGTTTTCTGTCGTGAAAATCCCGATATCTTCACCGTAATCCTTACCGGCGAAGGCGACAAGGCATTCTGTAGCGGCGGCGATCAAAACATTAAGAGTTCTGGCGGATACATAGGTAAGGATGGCGTTCCTCGCCTCAACGTGCTCGACCTGCAAAAGCTCATTCGCTCGTTACCCAAGCCCGTTGTGGCTATGGTTAATGGATTTGCCATTGGTGGCGGCCACGTACTTCACATTGTTTGCGACCTTTCTATTGCTTCGGATAATGCCATCTTTGGGCAAACCGGCCCACGGGTAGGTAGCTTCGATGCCGGATTTGGCTCATCATACCTCGCTCGCATTGTCGGTCAGAAGAAGGCTCGCGAAATTTGGTTCCTTTGCGAGCAATACTCGGCACAGGAGGCTCTCGATATGGGATTGGTAAACAAGGTGGTGCCCTTGGATCAACTCGAGGATACTACTGTAGCCTGGTGTCAGAAGATGATGCAGCATAGCCCGCTCGCGCTCCGGATGATAAAGGTGGGATTGAATGCCGAACTCGATGGACAGGCTGGAATTCAGGAGTTGGCCGGTAACGCCACCCTTCTTTACTACATGACCGAAGAGGCGCAGGAAGGCAAGAAGGCTTACCTCGAGAAGCGCAAACCCGACTTTAAGAAATTTCCACGATTCCCTTAGTCGATTTAGAAAGAAGTAAACGAACCACGGAGACACAGAGACCATAGAGAACCACAGAGAATACTTCCAGATTAATAGCATAGCGGTGTTCTTTATCTGATTTTGCTCCGTGCTCTCCGTGTCTCCGTGGTAATTTTTTAAATTGGCACATTGTCTCATTGCCGTATTGACTCATTGATTTCATTGTTTATTTTTTCATTGTCTTATTGGCATATTGACACATTGTCTCATTGATTTCATTATCAAATTATCTCATCTTCAAATCTTCAAATTAGAATGCTTTCTCCCTGGCTTCACGCTTCCCGTCCCCGCACCCTGCCGTTAGCATTGGCTGGCTCCATACTTGGTAGCCTTCTGGCTGCGGCCGATGGTACTTTTCGCTGGATTGTTTTTGTTCTTGCTGCGCTAACCTCGCTGCTGCTGCAAATCCTATCCAACCTAGCAAACGACTATGGCGACTTTACCAAGGGAACCGACAGCATCGACCGCATTGGCCCCGCGCGCATGGTAACAACCGGTGAAATTACTCCACGCAAAATGGTGTGGGCCATTGCCATCGTTTCGCTCCTTACGCTTGCTGCCGGCATATCGCTCATCTTTGTAGGGTTTAGTGGTGGCGGTGCGCTCATAAAGCTGCTGTTTTTGCTGCTTGGGGTTGGAGCCATTGCTGCGGCCATTAAGTATACGGTGGGCAAGAATCCATACGGCTACAGCGGCTTTGGCGATGTGTTTGTGTTTATCTTCTTTGGACTTGTGAGCGTTGTGGGCACATACTACCTCCATGCCAAAACGGTTAATCTCGATATTTTTCTACCCGCCATTTCGCTGGGGCTGTTGAGCACTGGCGTGCTCAACCTCAATAACCTTCGCGACGAACAATCGGATATTAAGGCAAAAAAGCATACGCTAGTGGTGCTTATGGGCGGTGAGTGGGGGAAGATTTACCATGCGGCCCTTGTCTTTGGTGCAATCGTGGCAGCATCCATCTACGTTGCGCTACACTACCAAAGCCTTACCCAGCTACTCTTTGTTGTGTCCGTTCCATTTTTGCTCAGGAATGTGGCTGTAGTGTTCCGCAACCGAATACCTTCCAACCTAAACAGCGAGCTGAAAAACCTTTCGCTCTCCACGCTCCTCTTTGCCATTACCTTTGGGGTGGGACTTATACTTTAGGAAACTGTGATTGTGAAATTCCCAATAGCCTTTTGATTGCTATAACTAAAGTGGTGTGGGTGGTTCTCGCAGGAGGTTGGTTGTGGGGTGGGCTACTCGATTGTGGGCAAAATTTTTATTGTTTTATCAAAGTGTCACTCTTTGTTAAAATAATTTCTCCGATTTTATTAATGCTTTCTTCCTTTTCTATTGACTTATAAATAGTATCATAACTATTCGCTTTTGTCTTACTTTCAACTATAATAGTTGATTCATGAAAATATTTAATCGATAAATTATTTTGGCTCTATTCAGTGATAATGTTGTTGCAAAAATTTGCTTATCTTAGTGGAAAGTCTCTATGATATGACAATAATTGAACAAATCCGAGAACTCGCAAAACAGTTGACAGAACAAGAGCGCGTTACGGTAATGCGGGAGCTGAAAAATACGGATGCATCACTTACGGCTCAGCTGGGGGAGGCGAAAGTCTGCCCCCACTGCTCGAGCAGCATGATCATTAAGCACAGCATGTTCAATGGGAGGCAGCGCTCCAAGTGCAAAACGTGCGGCAAGACCTTTACTATGCTTACCGGAACGCCCATACACGGGTTGAAAAAGGTTTCACTTTGGCAGGATT
>NZ_FMYP01000070.1:16127-20799 GCF_900096565.1 Williamwhitmania taraxaci | reverse complement strand
TTTGACGATCCTGCAAGAAATGCCCTAATGGATATCGTTGAACAGAAATATGACAAGACTTCTATTATCATTGCCGCACAGATACCAGTAAAAAACTGGCATGAAACAATTGGCGAAGGAACCATTGCCGATGCAATTCTAGACCGCATGGTTCACTCTTCACATCGCATTGAATTAACAGTAGAGTCAATGAGAAAAAACAAGATGAAAAAAACTCAAATTAATTCATAAATTTGGTCACGAAATCATCCTTTTTTTGTGGCACAATATCACCGAAACAAGTGGCACAATATCACCGAAATATCAATGTTGCATGTAACGTCAAGAATATTGCTATCGTGTGATAAACCACGGTTCAAAATCTCAAACGCAACCAACTAACGACTGTTAGCGCTGAGGGGTTACACTATATAACCCAATATATCTAGCGTAACTGTTGACTTTCCTGCCTGCAAAAATAAACATATCATTTCTGCTCATGCGTAGAGGAAAATGAGTAGGTTTGGGTAGCGTATGATAAAGCTGCAATATATGGCAACCGGGATATGTGTTATTTTCTTTATTAATAAGTTATGCATCATTTTAAAAGGCCGATACCTATGTCACGACAACTACCCATTTCGATACTCATTTCGACAATCTGTTTGATCAGTTGTGGACAGAAAAATACTGTAACGGAAAATCAAGACCAACAAACCAATACGATTTATGTAGACACTTCAGTCATTGCTGTTTTGCCATTTGACACAACTCAATATTGCGTTTTTAAAGACAGTAAGCCAACTAATTTGACAACCGATGACTTGTTGAAAATTGAAATATTACTTAAAAAATGTATCAACGACTACAATCCATACCACGAACGGCAATTTAAAGAGATTAATGACAAGCACCCTGAATACAAACTCGAGAAGAAGTCCTTTATCATTGACTTGGTCCGATACAAACGACAGTATGTTGCGATTACGAATGTGAAAGGAGAAAAAGAGGTATGGGTAAATTGTTTTTGTGCCACTTGGAACACCGATTGGCGAAAGGACTTGATATTGGTAGAAGATGGTGGGAACTGTTTTTTCAACCTAAAAATAAACTTGACTACCGGACAATATTACGAATTAATGGTAAACGGAGATGCTTAATAGACAATTTCGTATTATGACAGATTATTCACATTTGTAAGCGATGGCATGATATATATACTTCTTGGGGCAAATTGACACCCTTTCTCCATCTTAAAAGTAATAACATAGGCCAATTTAAAAAGACAATAGTCGCCAATAAATAGCACATCAATCGGCACTTAGTGCCAAACTTAAAGTAAATGAACGAATACTATGAAGGCAAAGGATAATGTGGAGGTTACATCTTGGGTGGAGATTAAGGACAAGGTTTATGGTGAGAAGGGTTCCGAACGACGCGATAGTCTTGAAAGAGAAGCGGAGGCCTATAAGATAGGATTGCTACTTAAAAAGGCGCGCGAATCGCGGCATCTTACTCAGGAAGATCTCGGTAAACTGATAGACAAGAAGCGAACCTATATTTCGCGAGTAGAGAACGATGGTAGTAACATCACTCTTGGTACTCTCTTCGAATTTGTTGAGAAAGGTCTTGGTGGAAAAGTGAAGATTTTTATCGAACTATAGGGTATAATACGCCCTATTTACTTGCCGATCCATGGTGAGCAAGGTCTTTTATCTGGCAGCTGCTGCCACTGGCGCATCCACTACAGCCGGAAGTTTTTCCTCCAATAGTATCGCTTATGCTTTTGTAAAAGCTATATATGGTGTAGCCTGCTGCTACTACCACGGTTGTGAGTGCTAGTATATCTTGTAACATAATGTAATCCTTTCGTTAACTAAACAGTGCAATAGTGCAAATGTTTAACCCCAAAACAGTGTTCCCACCTGAAAGGTAATAAAGGCCAGCACCCAGGCTAAGCCGGTAGTGTAGCCAATAGTAAAGAGTGCCCACTTCCAACTCCCCGATTCCTTCTTAATAGCGGCAATTACCGCCACGCAAGGGAAGTAAATCAGGATAAAGATGAGAAAGGCTGCCGCCGCTGCCGGCGAGAATACCAGCTGTCCAACCCGACTACCGCTGCTATGCCGCTCGGTTTGTATCTTAGCGGTGAGGCTTTCGTTGTCGTCGCCGGCTTGGTAAAGCACTGCCAAGGTGCTCACCACAATTTCCTTGGCAGCTACGCCCGATAGTAAGCTTACGCCCATCTTCCAGTCGAAACCTAATGGAGCAATTGCCGGTTCGATAAACTTGCCCACGCGTCCCAAGTAAGAGTTGGCCTGTTGCTCGGAGGCTTTCATCACCTCTAGGGTGCGAATCTCTAGTGTGAGGCTATCCGTTATTCGTTGCGAACTTTGATTTACCTGTGCGCTTTTCTCGGCAATGAGCTTATCGTAGGGTTTGGTATAGTTGGCATTCTTGGGATAATACTCCAGCGCCCAAATGAGGATTACAGCCACCAGAATTACGCCTCCCATTTTCCGGAGATATTGAGAACCCTTAAGCCACATGTGCTTTACTGTCGATCGAACAGTTGGGATGCGATAGGGGGGGAGCTCCATTACAAACGGAACCTCTTCCGAGCGGAATAGGGTCTTCTTGAAAACCAAAGCGGCACCTATGGCCATGGATATGCCAATGAGGTAAACGGCAAACAGCACGGTGCCGGGATGTGCGGGGAATATTGCTCCAATAATAAGCAGGTAGATGGGCAGGCGCGCGCTACAGCTCATAAATGGATTAATGAGCATGGTGAGAAGGCGGTTGTTGCGGTTCTCGATGGTGCGCGTGGACATGATGGCGGGAACATTGCATCCAAAGCCCATGATAAGCGGAATAAATGACTTGCCATGCAACCCTATCTTGTGCATTAGCTTATCCATGATGAAGGCGGCACGGGCCATATAGCCGGTATCTTCCAACACCGAGATAAAGAAGAATAGGATTAGGATGTTAGGCAGAAACACAATTACGCTGCCCACTCCATCAATTATTCCTCCGATGAGCAGATCCTTGAAGGCTCCATCGGTCATGTAGTCTCGCAGCAAGTTGGAGATAAGTGCTACTCCATTCTCAATCCAAACCATGGGGTAATGACCCAGCGTAAAGGTGGAGTAGAACATCAACCACATAAAGAAGATGAATATGGGGAATCCAAACAGCTTATGGGTAAGAAAGGTATCGATCACTTCGGTTCCCCTACGTCGGGTATGAACTCCTGCCTTAAAGGTCTCCTTATGTGCTCCCGCAATAAAGCCATACTTGGCATCGGTAATCACCGTTTCGCTATCTTCTCCTAGGTTGGCTTCCAGCCGTATGATTTCCCGAGCGGCTGTTTCGAGAATGGAGGTGCTGTTGACACACCTCGATACAATTTTCTTGGAGTGCTTATCCTTTTCGAGCAGCTTAATGGAGAGGAAGCGGGAGGAGTATTTGTCGGTTACCTCGCTGTTTTCGGGGTTCTTAATCAGCTTTTGAATGGCCGCCACGGATTGCTCCACCTCGCGACCGTAGTTTATGTGAACGTGCCGGGTGGTTTTGTCCTTATCGATGAATACGTTTATGGCGGTGTCGAACAGCTCGGAAATTCCCTTACCCTTACTGCCCACGGTGGGAACAATGGGGATACCCACCATCTTACCCATCGATTGGTAGTCGAACTTATCGCCGTGCCTCTCGAGTTCATCATACATGTTTAGGGCTAGGATTACCTTCACGTCCATGTCGATGAGCTGGGTGGTGAGGTAGAGGTTGCGCTCGAGGTTGGAGGCGTCCACTACGTTGATGATAATATCGGGTACCGACTCGGCAATGAAGCTGCGCACGAATATCTCCTCGGGGGTGTAGGCCGTGAGGGAGTAGGTTCCCGGAAGATCGGTGATGTTGAACAGATATCCCTTATGCTTAAAGTGAGCCTCTTTAGAATCGACGGTAACGCCGGAGTAGTTGCCCACCCGTTCGTTCGATCCGGAAGCAAAGTTGAAGAGCGTGGTTTTGCCCGCGTTGGGGTTTCCCACCAGCGCCACGTTTATGGTGCGACCCATCACCTTGGCCGAAACCCGAAGATCTTCCTCGGTGATGGTTCCGTTGAATGATTCAAAGTTCAGGTTGATGGCCTCGTCCTTGGTGACAACCTCGATTAGCGATGCTTCGCTGTGGCGCAGCGAAACGTTATATCCCATGATGTTGTACTCGATGGGGTCACGCAACGGTGCGTTTTTTATCACCAGAACCTTTTTTCCGCGTACAAAACCCATCTCGGTGATGCGCTTGCGGAATGCTCCACGACCCATCACCTTGGTTATAATACCACTCTCACCGTTCTGTAAATCCGATAGTTTCATTCGTTCCCTTGCTTGGTATTACTTTGCCTCGAAAGGCTTCGCGTTACTACCATTTTAATGTTTACAAACCTATAAACAATTATTCGTCATTTCTATCCCCATTTGTTGGTATTTTGCTACGAGCCTTGCATGCACCTCCAAATTGCCGGCAAGCTGTTTTGGTGAGGACCTGTTTAACAAGATTTAGCCGCATTTGTTACAGACTTTCGGCTATAAGAGTGTGTTTCTGTAATGTTCTCTGTGATCTACTATTTCCGGCAAGTATCACCTTTATATTCATTCTCTTTCTATTAGCAACGTGACCCTAACCT
>NZ_FMYP01000070.1:0-15882 GCF_900096565.1 Williamwhitmania taraxaci | reverse complement strand
CCGGCAAGTATCACCTTTATATTCATTCTCTTTCTATTAGCAACGTGACCCTAACCTGACCTTCCCCTAAGAGGGGAAGGGACGTGCTAACACTATTAGGTTGTTAGGACGGAAGTCTCCCCTTTTAGGGGAGATTTAGAGGGGTCACTAGTTAATTATTACCAAGTTGGTTTTTCATTCGTTCAGAAAGCGCAGTTTTTAGTCTACTCACAACCGCATTGGTATTACTCAATACCTCCTCGTTGGTAAATCGGATAACTTTGAGATCATAAACAAGGGCAACCTCAGCACTTCTGCTTTCATCACGCTCTCTTTGGATTCTACTCTTATGGTAACCACCATCAACTTCCACAATCAAGCGAGCTTCATGGCAATAAAAATCAGCAATGAAATTATATATGGGATGCTGGCGTCGAAATTTCAATCCCAATTGCCCTTTATTTATAGCTCTCCAAAGCGTTTTTTCGGCCTCAGTGGGATGCAATCGAAGCTCACGAGCAAGCTTAATTACCATATCGGAAGCGTTAAAATACATGGAGTAAACCGACTTCATAATAAACAGTTATAGATAAGCCAAGCAACAATCCGTAGTAAAATTAAGAATTTTAGAAATATGAGGAATTTACAGAAGACAATTTTCATTTAATAATGTGACCCTAACCTGACCTTCCCCTAAGAGTGGAAGGGACGTGCTAACACTATTAGGTTGTTAGGACGGAAGTCTCCCCTTTTAGGGGAGATTTAGAGGGGTCACTGCCCGCTACAATTGGTAGTTCTTAAGGTTTTATAGCCGATCATCTTTACTTAGTTGGATTGAGATTATCACAGTTATCATCCTTTTACTTCGATATAAATTTGGAATAAATCAGTGGATACTCACATTCCATTTCGCATAAAGTTGTATTTTGCACCCGTATTTGTTGAACTATGGCGAAATTGAATGAAGATAATATCTATGGGCTGATCCAAAACCTTTTGGGGAAGGAGCATGATATCAGTATTCTGCAGGAGGTTATTGATGTTGACACCCAAATGGCTTACTTCGATCATGTGCACCAGCAAGGGAAAGCATTTATGGCCGAGGAGTTGTCCGCAGTAGAGGCGAAGTTAAACGACAGCACCACCGATCTTGATGGGCTTCGGAATATTCTTGTTTGCCTTGCTATTACCCCTAAAGTTAAAGCCTATAGAATACTGGAGCAGTTTGCCGAGCGTGCCGAAGGCGAAATCCACAGTTGGGCCATTATGGCTTTCCAAGAGAGCCGAGTGCATATTCAAAGCAGCCTAGGAGAACAACCGCATGCCTTAATTTCGTCGGGCATGGGCGGGGAAGGACATCGGCTTCGCTACTTTGTGGTGGTTCAGCCCGGTTCGGCAACCATGTTTTCCGAGCCTCAGAAGGCAATTCTGGAGAAGGAGCTTAACTTTAGCCTGAATAAAGTTGACTCACTCCTTGAGCATATTATTTACTACGACGGTTTTGCATGCCTTACCGTGCTTATCCCTCTTCAAATTTCATTGCCTAACCTCTTTAACGAGGTGATCGAATCGTGCAATCTTCTGGGTGGCTTTCTGAGCGAAAAAATGATTATTACTAATGTCAAAGCACTGGAAGAGGCTGAGGTTAGGAGCATTCTTTCGAAGGGGTAGGTGAGCATTCTTCCCTGCGTATTCTAGCTGAACTGTTTCCCCAACTTCCAGATAAATGCATTAGATGTTCCCTCTTATGGAGCTTTAAAGGGAGACTAGCCGACGATAAACGGGAGCTCCAACCTTTACGACACCTATTCGCCTAACGTGTAATCGCAACGGTTTTACCGGTTATCAACGGTTTATCAACGCTTCGGAAATTTCATTGGGGAAAATCGACGAAAGTCTTTCTGCACGAGAGGATAATTGTGATCTTTTCCACCGTATTATCAATGGATAGCTATGTTTAAGCATTTCCTTTCTTGATCTGGGCAAAAAGTCTTATTTTAGGAGACTGAATCCATTTTGCGATGAAGCGATCATTCGCCATTATCCTAAGCATTATAGTTTTCGCCAACGTATTGTGGGCTCAGGAAAATCCTATCTATACCGCTAAGGTTACGCTGGACAGGTATACTAAGTTCGAAAACTTTACTACCAAGAACGGACTAAGCGATAACCGTGTGACTGCTATTTTTCAGGATAGCCGCGGCTATATGTGGTTTGGCACCGCTAAGGGGTTAAATCGGTTCGATGGATACAGCTTTATTGTTTTTTCGCATACCGATTCGCTCTCTATCTCCTCCAACGAGGTTACTTCCATTGTGGAGGACAAGCATGGTTATTTATGGATTGGAACCTCCAATGGTTTAAACCGATTAGATCCTCGCAACGGAAAGTTTACCCATTTTTATGCAGATGCAAGTCCTAAAAGCATCCTTAAGAATTCCGCCATTAGGGCATTGCTTTACACCTCCGATGGATTCTTGTGGGTGGATTGTGAAGGGGGTGTGTTGAGCAAGATTGAACTGGAATTCATGACCGTGCGCCATTTTATGCGCAAAGGACAAACCAACTCTAATTATCCGTTTAGTTCCATGATCGAATGCCGCAATGGTAAGTCTATTATTGCTGGAGGAGCATCGAGTCCTGTAATTACCATTAACAAGGATAATAACTCTTCGGAGGAACTTCCTGTAATTAGGGATGGCAAAGGAGGGTTGTTTATTCAAGGAGTATCAGATTTTACTTACGATAGCAAAGGAAATTTGTGGATGGGCCAAATTCACGATTACCTAGTAATGCTCGATGCAAAGACAGGCACTGCAAACAACATGCGCTTCCGATCGAAGTATGCCGTGAAGTCCGATGGTAAAGGAAATATTTGGTTGGGCGGATACCGGGGCGGATTAATTCAGTATTCTGAAGATAAGAATGAGATTACTCAATACCAATATAATCAGGATAACCCTTTTTCCATAGCTGGCGATCAAATTTCTCGAATTTACCCCGATAGAAGCGGATGTATATGGATTGCCACCGATGGTGGTCTCTCAAAATATAGCGTTTATGCCAATAAATTCAGCCATTTCTTTCATATTCCCGAAACCGAATCGTTACCATCGAATAAGGTTACTTGCTTTGCCGAAGGGGTCGATGGCATTGTATGGATAGGAACACAGGATCGTGGTCTTGTCCGGTTCGATAGAAATGGATCACATTTCGAGACTATTGGCTTCGATCGCGAAAATACGAATGCAATTGAGTCGCCCTACATAACCTCTATTTCTATTGATAGTAAAGGTGTTTTGTGGCTCAGTCTTTGGGATGGTAAGATTGGTGGGTTGAATAGCTACGACCCTAAGAAACGGAAGGCTACCCGCTTTAAAACCAACGTGGATTACCGGTGGTTTAGTAAAGCATTGGTTGGTCCACGCGACGAAATTTATGCAGGAACATGGGGTGTTGGGTTGTGTATCTTTGATCCAAAAAAAGGCAACTACTCCGACGTGGTGAATGGGTTCTCGCGCAGGTTCTCTGGAAATGATGGCTCTACCTATTCCATTGTTCGTGATAGAAATGATCGTATCTGGTTTTCAACCAAGGGTTATCCATTTTATTTTAACCCAATTCTGAACACTTTCGAAAATTTTCAGCCATCCATTTCTCCCAAATTTCAAGGACCAGAAATTGCCTATTCCAAAGGGAAGACAATACCTAGATTACCTTTCCCCCATGGAGCGTATACTCCTTTTTTGGATGCAGACGGAAACCCTTGGCTTTATAGTAAGGATGGTAACCTCATTTCGTTTAGCGACACTCGTGCACTGCGTGTTCTTCAGTTGAGTCCCGGCATCAACTGCATTACTCCGGCCAACGATGGTGTAGGGTTTTGGGTGGGTATTGCCGATAAAATTGAATATGTTAACAGCCATTCAGGCCTAAGGAAACCTTTGGGTTCAAGCATTCCAACAGGCGAGATATATGCGGTTTACGAGGAGAATAACTATCTTTTTTTAGGCTGTCATACTGGATTAATTAGGCTCAAATTGTCGAAGGATAGGCAAATGGTTGTTGAGGCACAAAAGGTATACAGCTATCCGGTAAGGGCCTTTTGTAGCAATGGCGTAAACGTATATATCGGTGCCGACAATGGGTTGTTCCGCCTAGATAGCGGCCGTATCAAGGTTGTAGGATCGGGATTAGTAAAGGCACCTCAGAATATTTTCGTTCATTCTTTTTTCCTAAACAGCGAGGGCGATTTTTTTGTAGGCACGAGCGATGGGTTGTACTTCCTCCCCAGCTGCAATAAGATATTTAAGCATTACCCGTGCGATGCAACCTCGGAAACATCGCTCCATAGCAATAACATACTTTCCATTGCACAAGATATAAAAGGGTTGGTGTGGCTAGGTACTGAAAGCTATGTGTCGACATTTGATCGATCTACCCAGAAATTTTTTACCTACAACCTTCCCGGGAATGATGCCCTTTCGAGTAGCTTAATTTCCGATATGTTGTTCGATTCCAAAGGAAATCTCTGGATAGGTACAACTACCAAAAGTGGATTAAATCGACTGAATCTGGCAACGGGTTATATCGATTATTTTGTTTCAAGATCGTACCAAAGCAAGGGATTAAAAGGCAACGAAATTGTTTGCCTTTTCGAAGATTCAAAGAAGCGGATTTGGGTAGGCACTGAGGTTGGATTGAATTTGCTTCTTCCCAATGGCCGTGACTTTGCACTTTTTGATAAAAAAACATGTCTGCCTACAGGAACCATTAATTCGATACTAGAGGATGCGCATGGAAACCTTTGGTTAGCTACGGAGAATGGATTATGCTGTATCGATTTAGTTCGAAATACAACTCAGAGGTTTACGGTTGGCGATGGGCTTCAGCACAACAAGTTCGCTCCACGAAGTGCGATCAAGTTGCGTTCGGGCGAGTTATTATTCGGAGGGGAAGCTGGTTTTAATCTAATTGACCCAGATAGCGTAAGTTTGAATCATACACCACCAATTGCCGGGATATCTGGTGTGTGGGTAAATGGAAAACGCTTGTTTTACGAAGCAGCTTCCCTTAAGACAATCGAGCTTAAGCATTCGGAGAGGAATATAAACTTTGAGTTAACCTCCCTCGATTTTAATTATCCCGAAAAGAATAGATATGCCTACCAGCTGGAGGGTTATGATACTACTTGGATCGAAACCGTGGCATCTGATCGATTGGTGCAGTATAGTAATCTAGGCCCTGGCCATTACCTCTTTCGCTTAAAGAGTTGCAATAGCGATGGGGTATGGAGTGCCGAAGAGGTTTGCCTTGCAGTTGTGGTGGATTCTCCGTTTTGGCAAGATTGGTGGTTCATAGTTTTGTCCCTGATTTTTATCAGTGGATTCGTTTTCTTTATAGGTGAACTGCGGGAGCGGAGGTTACGGAATGATAAGCTGCTGTTGGAAAAAACCGTTGCCGACCGTACTTCCATACTTTTGGCCCAGCGTGAGGAGATTATTAGCCAACGCGATGCCCTTCAGCGGCAGCATAATGAGATTGAACGGTATAATTACCAACTCTCGGAGAGTTTAGAGTTTGCAAAGCATTTGCAGGATTCTCATATGCAGAGTGCTTCGGAACTGGATATTATTTGTAGTAACCACTTTCTGATATACCAACCAAAGTATTTGGTTGGAGGTGATTTTTATTGGGCCAACAATGTAAACGATAATGTGATTTTTTGTGTGGTAGATTGCACGGGTCATGGTGTTCCTGGTGCATTGATGAGCATGGTTGGCTTAGTGGCAATTAAGGATGTAGTATTAAATCAGAAACTTTACGATCCGGCTCAAGTGCTGGAGAGTGTACACCAAAAAATTGTATCCACCCTGACGGCAGGTAATCCCGGCGATTCTGTATCGAGCGCAATGGATGTTGCTTTTGGCGTTCTCAACCGGAAGACCGGGACGTTAAGATTCTCCGGCGCTCACTGCCCCATTTTTATCATCAGAGATGCTTATACAACCTTCCCTTCGCTGATTGAAATTCCGGGCGATAAAAGACTTGTTGGCAGTCCTCTCTTTCGAAGCAACTTTACCAATCATACTATTGAAGTAGCCAAAGGGGATATGATTTACCTCTTTACCGATGGACTTGTGGACCAGCTGGAGGAGCATCTACGACGAAAGTTCTCGCGCAGCTTGGCTCGCGAAATGTTTACCGAAATTGCCTGTTTGGGTATGGACGAGCAACGAACGGAAATCCTACGGCGCATTACGGAATGGAAGGGCACCGATACCCAAACCGATGACATTACCGTTTTTGGGATTAGGGTGTAACGGTGAGATGTTTGGCGGATTGGTCGTAATGAAATTATTAAACTACGGAAGTTGAGTAATCTCCGCATTTATGGGGAGAGGTTTGCGGATTCGTTACTCGAACCAATTCTTCTGTTCCTATATGGCGGCGCAATCAATTTAGATGCACTTGGCAAAATATGTTCGCACCGCCATGGATTTAAAGCGAATAGCTGCTTGTCCTATTTCTTATCCAGATCGTCAAAATTGAAGCTGGCAAAACCGTTGGCCATTTCGCCTTCGGCAACGGCCAGCATTTCTTGGTCGTCGTCTATTCGGTAGTATAGTTCAGGGCTTCCTTGTGTGTTCTTAATGTAATCGACTACTTCCTGAAGACCATCCGCAAATTTGTCGAAGTCCTCCTTGTAGAGAAATATCTTGTGCTTGTCGTAGAAAAAACGACCATCCTTGCCAACTCGCTTTTTGCTCTCGGTGATAGTCAGATAGTAGTCATCCCCTTTTGTGGCTTTTACATCAAAAAAGTAGGTGCGCTTTCCTGCTCTAACTGCTTTCGAAAAAATATCAACGTTGTCTTCTTTCTCGTACCCCTCTTGCTTGTCGTCGTCCATTATCATTGCAAACTTGGTTTGGTTCAACTTGGCTTTACACGGTGCCAAAAATATAAAAAATTCTTTCTGTTCTAATTCTAATTCCTTTTTTCCTTTCGCATATGCTTTAATTATTGGGAAATGCACAAAACTTCGATACTCCTTCTAGAGGGGCATTCATCTGATGCTGTGGCGCAGAACTACTATTTATCTAGGCTCGAGGAGTATTCTTGTGTCTGTTAATTTTTAGATTGCTCTGGATTGGATTGTAAGAGGACATTTAGGACGGATTCAAATTTGTTTTTTGTAAGCAATTCAAAAAGACTATCTTTGCACCATATTTGCGTAACGATTATTTTTTAACAGGCTCTTGACCAGTATGATAAGTAGACGGTTGCTTAGGATTAAAGTTGCAAAAACTATTTACGGGCATCTTCAAACGCCCGACCGCACTCTGGCCCAGTCAGAAAAGGAACTCCTCCACAGTATAAAAAAGTTCAACGATCTCTATCATCTTTTTCTCTCTTTGATTGTTGAGGTTGCCGATTATTCTCAATCGAGAATGGACATAGGTAAGCAAAAGCATATACCTACGGCTGCAGAGAAAGATCCCAACACCCGATTTGTTAATAATGCTGTGGTAGACATGCTCCGTAACAACGAAGCGCTTGGGGTGTATATTCATTCCAACAAGTTATCGTGGGTAAACTATCCGGAGATGGTAAAGAAGTTCTTTGTTAATATGTCCACAAAGGAGTATTTTCAGAACTATCTCAATAGTGACACTTGCGATTTTAAAGCAGATAAACAGCTAGTTGTTAATTTCTTGACCAACGAGGTTGAAGATTTTGACGATCTATACTCCTGCCTCGAAGAGCAGAGTATTTTCTGGATGGACGAGATTGAGTTTGTGCTAGGAATGGTAATCAAAACGGTAAAGGGTTTCAAGGAAGAGAAGGGGGGGAAGTGCGAACTTATGCCTCTCTACAAGGAGTCGGAGGACGAAGATTTTGCAACTCGATTGTTGCGCCGTGCTGTGATTAAGCGCTCCGAGTATCTCGACCTTATTGGTCTCCATTCGAGCAACTGGGATGTGGAACGAATTGCCTTTATGGATACGGTGATAATGCTCACCGCCATTTCCGAGATAGCCGAGTTCCCTAATATCCCCATCAAGGTGTCCTTTAATGAGTATATCGATTTGGCAAAGTTGTTTAGTACTCCAAATTCGGCCAGCTTTATAAATGGTGTGCTCGATAAGATTATCAATCAGATGAAGAACGAGAACAAGATTGTCAAATCTGGGAAGGGATTGGTCGGCGAAGACGCAGTGTAAATTTGCCTTTCAAACAACCTGAATGAAAATGTTTTTTAAATGAGAAATTGTTGGTTTCTTGTAGCGCTCTTAGTAGCGTTGGTTACTGGCTGTAATGGTAAGCAATCGGGACCTCAGGGTATGGGTTCAGTTGATTCTACGATCAAGCCTAAGGTTGTTTTTGTTGAAAATTTTTTCGATTTCGGCAACATTAAGCAGGGTGAAACCGTTTCACATACGTTCTTTTTCAAAAATGAGGGAACAGGGAACCTAATCATCTTGGATGCAATCCCCAGCTGCGGATGTACAATGCCTCGCTTTTCGAAGGAGCCGGTGGCACCCGGGGCACAAGGACAAGTCGAGGTTCTTTTTAATACCGAGGGATGGGATGGATCCCAAATTAAGCAAGTTACGCTTAAGTTAAATACCGAGAGGGGTTTTTCTACCGTAACTATTCGTGCCAATGTAATTGAATAACCTTTAAATTAGATAGATATGTTTACCAACTTAATTCTTCTTCAAGCAGCTCCAGCTGCAGCACAAGGACAAAGCTACTCTTTCCTAATTATGATGGCTTTGGTTTTTGTTGTTATGTATTTCTTCATGATTCGTCCACAGACTAAGCGTCAAAAGGAACTTAGAAAGTTTCAAGAGGCGCTGAAAAAGGGTGACAAGATTGTTACTACCGGTGGTATTTATGGAAAAGTATGGGAAATACGCGAGCAGTATATTATTATCGAAATTGATGATAATTGTAAGATTCGCTGCGATAAGAGCGCAATTCTTCGCGATCCTTCCGATCTTCAACAAGCAAAGTAAGGCTTAAACCAAGAATAAAGGGTTCAGTGCTAATAGCCTGAACCCTTATTTTTTTGGGGTAATCGTTCAATTGCCGCAATCATTATTATTTCTAACTTGCACCCTGTAATCATGGGTGATATTTGTGGATACTAGGTTTTTTAAGCAATTTGGCGAAGCATTTTCGAAGCGCAAAATTAAAATAGACGAAAAGGTGGTCATCTTCCTTTTCTTCCTTTTTTTTGCCTCCATACTTTGGTATTTGAACAAGCTTAACCGAGAGTATACCATTGACCTCAACTACCAAGTAAGATACTTTAACCTGCCTTCCGATAAAGTATTTGTCAATGATGAGCAGGTAAAGGTTAAGATAAAAGTTAGGGCATACGGTTATACCCTGCTCAAGTTTAAAATGAATTCCGTTCTGGTTCCGTTAAATGTGGATCTGTCGCAGGTAAAGTTGCGCAAGCTTACTGGATCAAAGAATACCTACTTCTTCACTACCAATCGCATTCAAACAATCTTAGCTGATCAGCTCAATCCGGATATGCAACTTGAACAGCTACTTCCCGATACGCTTTTTCTAGAGTTATCAAAAATGGTGATGAAGCGAGTTCCAGTTAGGTCCATGTTGCACCTTAACTTCGAAAAGCAATACATGCTCTGTGGCTCTCAATTGTTAATACCAGATACCATTATGGCAAGCGGACCTGCTCCGCTAATGGATACCTTGACGGCTTGGCCTACACAATCGGAAACTCTCGATAATCTTCATAAATCAACCACAGGAAGTTTGTCCTTGGTGGACATTACAGGCCTATCTAGCAATATTTCACGTATCGATTATCGTTTAGAGGTTGAGAAATTCACGGAGGGATCATACGACGTTCCTGTTGAAACGATTAACTTGCCCAGTGGATATCAACTACAGCCATTGCCTTCGAGTGTGCATGTTACCTATATGGTGGCAATGAGTAGGTATAAGGAGGTTACTGCAAGCAACTTTAAACTCGTAATCGATTACTCCGAAATAGCCAATAGGTTGGGCGATAGGTTGAAAGTGAATGTTTCTTCTCAGCCAGACTTTGTGAGCAAGGTTACCCTCGACCCTGTATTTGTGGAGTATATTATTCAAAAAGACTAGTATGGTAAAGGTTGGACTTACAGGTGGTATTGGAAGTGGAAAATCCTTTGTGGCAGCACTTTTTGCGGAATTTGGTGTTCCGGTATACCAGGCCGATATCGAAGCCAAAATGCTCATTGAGGTCGACCCCGATATAGTGAAAGCATACAAGAGTTTTTTTGGTAATGATATATATACCCCGCTTGGACTAAATCGGAAGCAAGTTGCCACGTTGGTTTTTGGCGATCAAGAACTATTAAAGCGGGTTAACCAAGTTGTGCATCCTGCCGTTGCTCGTCATTTTGATGAGTGGTTGGTTCAACATAAGGATGCCAGCTACGTGATTCATGAGGCAGCAATCCTATTCGAGAGCAAATCCAACGAACGTATGGATAGGGTAATTACAGTGTCGGCTCCGGAATCTATTCGTATGGCCAGGGTGATGGAGCGCGATGGAGTTAGCGAGGAGGCAGTTAAACTCCGAATGAATAACCAGATGAAGGAGGAGGAACGATTGGCGAAAGCCGATTATGTGATTTTAAATGATGAATTGCAGCTGCTTTTACCTCAGGTGGTAGAGCTGCACCATAAGCTTATCGAATTGTCAAAAAGCAAACAGTTTTAGTATATGGGATATAGTAAATGGGTTTCCGGCGCTTTGGGCTGGTTTTTTCTTGGCCCAATTGGGGGAATTGCAGGTTTTGCATTGGGCGCATTGCTCGATAGTTCTGGTTCTGGCACCAAAATATACACGGGACAGAATACGCGCGACGGCTTTACCATGAGTTTGCTGATCTTGGTTTCGGCCATGATGAAGGCCGACGGCAAGGTGGTGAAGGCAGAACTTGATTATGTAAAGGAGTTCTTTGTGAAGAGTTTTGGAGTGGAGGTGGCTCAGGAAGCCATGATTCTACTTCGAGATATGCTCAAAAAAGAGGTTCCTGTAAGAGAGGTCTGCTTGCAGATTCGTGATAATATCGACTATGCAGCGAGGCTACAGCTTATTCACTTCCTCTTTGGTATTGGCAAGGCCGATGGCAAAATTAGTCAGGAAGAGATAACCCTAGTCGAAGAAATTGCCGGATTCTTAGGCATATCGCCACAGGAATATACTTCTATCAAGGCCATGTTTATCGATAATACTGAGTGGGCTTATCAGGTTTTAGAGATTGAGCGCTCGGCTACCGACGAACAGGTGAAACGGGCTTACCGTCAGATGGCCATAAAGTACCATCCCGACAAGGTTAGCAACCTAGGTGAGGATGTTCAGCGGGCGGCCAATGAGAAAATTAAAAAGGTAAATGACGCATACGACAAGATAAAGAAGGAGCGGGGCACACTTTAAACTTAGGAAAGGGTGAAATTGTAGCATGATTTTAATCTCATGGATTGCCACTTTTAGATCAGTTTAACCCCTACGATTGACATAAATTTGATTTAGCATACATTTATTGAGTGTCATTCGAATAATTTTTGTTTAACTTTGCCATTCAGCAATAAAAATTAGAAAGATTATAATCATGAGCACGGAATTAAATTTAAAGAAGATTATCTCCATTTCGGGACAACCAGGTTTGTTTCAATTCGTATCTCAAAGTCGGAATGGTATTATTGTTGAATCGCTGTTGGATCAAAAGCGCATGAACGCTTCAGCAAGTGCCAAAGTTTCGTCGTTGGGCGATATAGCCGTTTACACCGAAACTGGTGAGGCTCCACTGAGAGATGTTTTGAAGAATATCCGTACCAAAGAGAATGGTGGACAAGCCCTTTCGGGTAAGGCAACCAACGACCAGTTGAAAGCATACTTGCTCGAGGTTCTTCCCGACTATGATAGCGATAAGGTTTATGCTTCCGATATTAAGAAGATGGTTTCTTGGTATAACTTGCTTCAATCGAAGGATATGCTCGCTCTTCTCGACATTGAAGAGGAAGCAAACGAAGCAACTGCTGAAGCTGATAAGGCTGAGTAATTTGTAATTCGTTTAATCGAAAAGTATTTGAGCGCTGCTTCTGCTAGAAGTGGCGCTTCTTGTTATAGTTCATCCCATATTCCATCTTCGCAAAGTAAATACTAGCCATTTATGAATCGAAATAGCGATAAACTTCTTCCAGCGGACCTAACGCCCGAAACCGTGGCGTCGCTTTATCATGAGTTGGAAAGCATGCCTTTAACCAATACGAATGAGGTTACCGAAATGCTTGCGAGATGGACAAACGTTGAGGATGCCCTAGGGGAGGCTCATGCCAAACTCTACATACAGTTTAGCCAAAATACGGGCAATGAAGAGTTTCGAAAGCTACTCGATTCATTTATTGAAGAGGTGGAGCCAGTGGCCGAGGAGGCCTGCGATAGGTTGAACAAGCTACTTATGCATAATCCCGTGGCCAAACAGTATTTGGAAACCACGGAGAATGCTTTTTTTCAACAGGTTAAACGACGTATTGAAATCTTTCGCCAGGAGAATGTGGCTGTTTCGGCATCGACCGAAATTTTATCACAAGATCATGCTGAACTTACCGGTGGGCTAACCATACTCTACCAAGATAATACGCTTACGATGGAGCAGGCTTATGCCTTGCTTGAGGGCAACAACCGAGATAATCGCGAAGAAATATATCGGCTTATGTTGGAGAAGCGTATCGGAATAAGAACCGAGCTGCATGGCCTAATGGATAAGTTGCTAAAGATGCGCTACCAGATTGCCATAAATGCAGGGTTCAAGAATTACCGTGATTTTCGCCACTTTGAGCTGGAACGTTTCGATTATTCAGTAGCCGATGTGGTTTCGCTTCATGGAACTATTCAGCAGCACTTTGTTCCCTTAGCCGACAAGGTTATGATTCGTCGCAAGCAACTGTTGGGCTATTCCGAACTCATGCCTTGGGATTTGGCCACTGATCCGGAGATGAGAGCCCCACTTCAACCGTTTCATACGGCTCAAGAGTTAATTGAGGGAGGAAGGGAGACCCTTTACGCTATCGACCTTCGGTTGGGACAACTGCTCGATGAAATGGAGGTCAACGGCCACCTCGATCTCGAATCCCGTGACAAGAAAGCTTCCGGGGCCTTTTCTTTTAATTTGCCACAGAGCAACGCATCGTTCCTTTTTATGAATGCTGCCGGAACTCACGACGACGTGGTTACCCTTATGCATGAGATGGGACATGCGCTCCACGATAAGCTCTGTGGTCACCACCCATTCTATTTTCATAAGAATTTTCCAATGGAGGTAGCCGAATTGGCCTCTATGTCGCTTGAGTTAATTTCATCTTCATTTTGGACTCCCTTCTATCCCGAAAAGACCGATCTTAATCGAGCGAGAGTAAACCTGCTCGAGGGCGTTGTGCTTGGACTACCATGGATTGCAGCGGTAGATGAGTTTCAACATTGGTTGTACACGCATCCCGAGCATAGCCAATCGGAGCGCGATACGGCTTGGACCAAAATATATAAAAAGTATGCCTGCCATGAGGTTTGCTATGCGGGGGTTGAGGAGGCGTTTGTATTTGGATGGCAGCATCAATCGCACATTTATGAGGAACCATTCTACTATATTGAGTACGCAATAGCTCAACTTGGCGCTCTGGAACTTTGGATGCACTATCAGGAGCAGGGAGACGAAGCGCTACAGCAATTCTTCAGCGCATTGGCTTTGGGTGGGCAATCCTCCGTCACTGAAATCTATAGGCAAGCCGGATTGAATTTCACTTTCTCGGAAAGTAGGATAGTTAAGTTGGCTCAGTTTTTGGGCGAGCAGCTGGATGTTGCCTATGCCGTGAAAGGTTAGATGTGAATAGAGTCTTTAGAAAACAGATGGGTGTTGATGGTCATATGGTTTGCACGCTTCCGATCATTTGAGGGTGTTCATTATCTTCTCCTTATTTACTGCTCAATATTCTATGCCATATATTCATTTTTGCATACCGTAAACTTATTCCGCGTTTGCCTGTTCTTTATGGAAAGTTAGATTATGAAGACAACCATTTCAATTGTTTTTTTGCTATTAGTTGCGGGAGGGCTATCCCAACAATGTGCCAGCGAACCGCAAAAAACACAACATAAGGAGCGAATGATGACAGCAACCGAGAATCTCGATACAGCAACCCTTGCCGGTGGTTGTTTCTGGTGTATTGAAGCAGTATTCCAGCAGTTAAACGGCGTAATGCTTGTCAAATCAGGCTATACAGGAGGTGAGGTGGTAAATCCCACCTACGATGCAGTTTGCAGTGGTTCCACGGGTCATGCCGAAGCCATACAAATTGTTTACGATCCAACGAAGGTTTCCTTTGCCAAACTCTTAGAGGTATTCTTTACCGTGCACGATCCTACCACGCTCAATAGGCAAGGAGCCGATGCCGGAACTCAATACCGTTCTGCTGTTTTTTACCATAGCGACGATCAACGGAAGATGGCCGAAACAGTTATTGCAAAACTGAATAGCAGTGGCACTTGGACCAATCCTATTGTGACCGAAATAAAGCCGGTAAAACCCTTTTATGTGGCGGAAAAATACCACCAAAATTACTTTAACGATAATAAGCAACAGCCCTATTGTCGTATGGTGATTCAACCCAAGATGGAGAAGTTTCAAAAGGTGTTTAAGGAGATTATTAAATAGTATGCCAATTCGACAATTTGCCAATGAAATCAAGGGAGTTAAACGGGTGTTAGAAGAAGTTAGAGAAGAAAAATTATTTCCAAATTCTCTCGTTCAATCTTAACGCATCAACAATTTTAAGAATGGTTACCGTTTCTTTCTGAAATCGTATAAAGATTCTATCTTCTTTTACTGATTTAGATAAACTTGGCTCAAATATCTGCTTATTATAAAGAAGTATTGCTACTTTGTTATTTGAGAATGCCACGTTTATTTTACACTTATCTAGTTGATATTTTAGGTTAAGCAATCTTTCCATAAAAGAATAGGATAATAAATATCTTGCCTCAATTTCATCGTTTGATGAAGTTGAGAATGCTGCTTCAAATTCTGGATTTTCTAGGGCAATACTATTATTTTTATAGTGAGAGATAACTTGTAGGCTATCAACTTTCTTTGTCCCACCATTGTCGTAAAATTCATTGTCGAAAATGATTGTTTCTGAATTTATTGTCTTGTTAAACTCAGCAATAATTAGTGTTGATGGTTTAAAGAAATTATCTCCTTTTTTGGAATCTTTGCTTTCAAAGGATATTTCGCCTATCTGTAATTTAACCCCTTTGTAATTGCCATTGAAATAATCATTGCCTTGCAGCGATTCCGTGTATTTTATATCAAATAGGCCTGTTTGTTGAACATCTTCAAGGGGAAGTGATTCACTGCTATATTCAAAGCTGCTATCGATTTGCTTTAGCATAGCAGCAATATATTCATGCTTTATAGAATCAAAAAATTTTTTAAAATCGTCACGATGCGATGTAGCTTGAAATACGATTATCATATCCTAAATTCAAGTAACAAATGCAACTTATAGGATTGATTGGAGAGAAAGGAATTGCATTTTTTCAGAACAGGAAGATGAGAATTACTCACCTTCGCTGCTCCGATGGAAAAAATGTGGTTCTTTACCCCCTAAGTCCTCTAAAAATAAGTTGTAATGGCGCACATCAACCAAGAGCAAAGGTATGTAATTACCCTCATGCTACAGCAAGGCAAGCTACAAAAAGAAATAGCCCTGTTTATCAACCGAAGCCCTTCCGTGATATCCCGGGAGATTCGCAGGAACAGGGATGCCAAAACGGGCATTTACGAGAGCAACGTGGCGCAGCGTGCCTACGAG
>NZ_FMYP01000069.1:11578-21016 GCF_900096565.1 Williamwhitmania taraxaci | reverse complement strand
TTCATGGTAGTGCCGGCCAAGTGGATAATGCGGGGACGACAGCGCATCCTAAAGCTCTTTTCGGCCAAGAAATACCACCTGCTGCTGGAGTGAAGCGGCCACGCTGCTGTGCCCAATGGGAAAGGTATGCCCGCGCCTCAATAGCTAGTAATTGAATACCTGACACTTACGGTTCGTTACGGTTTTTATTGTTGCAGGCTTCCAAAAAAGGAAGTTGCAAACCATAGGGGGAGCGAAAAACGGAAGAAGTGACGCAAAGAAGGGCTATGTCGAACCAAAAAAATGGCAAAATATCCACCAAGCAAACCTAAATACGCTAAGATTTAAAACCTAGCAATCGACCTGCGGATTTAAGGTATAATAGGAAACCCTAAAAATATAAAGTCATGGAAATAAAAGGAAACATTGCACTCAGCGAAAATGGATTCGTATTCAATCCCACTACTGGCGATTCATTTACCTTGAATAACACAGGCAAGGTGGTTCTTTCCTTGATAAAAGAGGGCAAGAGCATCGAGCAAATAAAGGAACAGATGAAGGGCGATTACGAAGTAGACGAGGTTACTCTCGAACGTTACCTAGTCGATTTTGTGAATGACCTTAAAGTCAATAATCTTTTGGAGGAATAGCCATGAACCCAAGAAAAGTAACCGTTGCTGTAACAGGCCTCAACAACATCGACAGCCCGGGTCCGGGAATCCCTGTCATTCGAGGTATTAAAGAGTCGAAGGAATTCGATGCAAGAATAATCGGACTGGCCTACGAGCATTTAGAACCCGGCATATACATGAGCGAGCTGGTCGACAAAACCTACATGATTCCCTATCCATCCGAAGGAAAGGAGGCTCTTTTCGCCCGATTATTGGAGATACACGAGAAGGAACAAATCGATGTGATCATCCCCAATTTCGATGCCGAACTATTCTCCTTCATCAAGTTAGAGCAGAAGTTGACCGAAGTTGGGATCAGGACCTATCTTCCAACGCTGGAGCAATTCGACGAGCGGAACAAATCCAATCTCCCTGCATACGGTAAAAAATATGGGGTAAATGTCCCTACCAGCACCGATGTTTTTAGCCATGCCGACTTGAGCAATGCGCTTAAATCCATGGAATACCCGGTAATGGTTAAGGGGAAATACTACGATGCCTACGCCGCCTACTCGGTGGAACAAGCAGCCATATACTTTTCGAAGGTGGCCGCCAAATGGGGATTACCGGTTATTGTGCAGGAATTCGTGAAGGGTACAGAAGTGAACGTAATTGCACTTGGCGATGGTGCAGGAAATTTAATAGCTGCGGTGCCCATGCGCAAGCAATACATTACCGACAAGGGAAAAGCGTGGGGCGGAATCACCATTGAAGACCCAACGATGATGGATTTGGCCCAAAAGGTTATCGCCCAAACCAAGTGGAAAGGCGGCATGGAGCTGGAGTTGATTCGATCGGCCGATAACAAACTCTACCTCCTTGAGATTAATCCGAGAATACCGGCGTGGGTCTACCTAGCCGTTGGTGCCGGACAAAACATTCCAGAAGCCTTACTAAAACTAGCCTTAGGTATAGAGGTAAAACCTTACAGCCGTTACGATGTGGGTAAAATGTTTGTGCGATACTCCTACGATATGATTGTAGATCTGGAGCAATTCTCCACCTTAGCTACAACAGGAGAATTGTAAACGGCAAGTTGCAAAGTAAAAACGAAATCATTAAAACGCTACATTATGTCGAAGCTACTTTTTGAACGACCAACCATAACAAAGTTAACCCCAGGCGTGCCATCCAAGCATGGCGCAGGAACAGCCATTGCGGCGATGCCCTATATCGACGGGGTTAAAGTTGACGATCTCATGGATAAATACGGGTCGCCGCTCTACGTTTTCTCCGAACGCACCATACGCAAAACGGTGGAGGATGTTAAGCGCGCCTTCACCTTACGATACCCTAAAGTCCAGATGGCATGGAGCTACAAGACCAACTATCTCGATGCTATTTGCCGAATCTTCCATCAGGTAGGATCGTGGGCCGAGGTGGTATCGGGTTTTGAATACGACAAAGCCCTCCGAAATGGCAACAAAGGCGAAAACATAATCTTTAATGGACCAGGGAAAAGCGCAGACGATCTGGAAAAAGCCGCCCGAAATGGATCATTCATCCATATCGACAACATGGATGAACTGTTTATGCTCTCGGATATTACCACCAAAAAAAATATAGAGGCACGGATTGCCATTCGGGTAAACATGGACGTGGGCGTTTACCCCAAGTGGGATAGGTTTGGGTTTAACTTCGAGAACGGTGAGGCGTGGGAAGCCATCAATCGGATTATGATTAACCCCAAGATGAAGCTGATGGGCCTACACACCCATATCGGCACCTATATGATGAGTGCTGAGCCGTATCGGATTGCCGCATCAAAGCTAGCCGAACTAGCGGTTAGCATTGCGCAAAAATTCGACCACTACATCTCCTACATCGATATGGGCGGCGGATTTGCCTCAAAGAACACATTGCGTGGTGCATACCTTTCGGGCGAAGATACAACTCCCTCGTTCGATGAGTACGCCGAGGCAATCACATCGGCCATCCTCAACTCCCAAATTAAGCCCGACAAGCTACCTACGCTAATTCTGGAAACCGGACGCGCATTAATTGATAACGCAGGTCACATTGCAGGATCAGTTCATGCCAATAAAAAGTTGGCCGATGGCCGCCGAGCCACTATCGTGGATGTTGGGGTAAACCTTCTCTTTACGGCCTTCTGGTACGATCACAAGATTCATCCGGTAAACAGCCACTCCGGCGTTGTAGAAGAAACCACCATATTTGGTCCGCTCTGCATGAACATCGATGTAATTCGGCCCTCCTTAATGTTCCCAGCGCTAAAACGCGGCGACAGGTTTGTGATAACCAAAACTGGTGCTTACAACAATACGCAGTGGTTGCAGTTTATCACTACCCGCCCTAACGTTGTATTAATTGACCAGAACAGGGAGGTTCATCTCATTCGAAAAGCCGAAACACTGGCAGATGTTTCAAGCAACGAGGTAATACCAGACTATCTGTCGAAGAACAATGGTTTGGCTGCAGAGAAGAAGGCTAAATAGATGTAACACTTAGAGAAGAGACTTCCTCCTACCAACGTCACTCCTTCATCAATAACAAGAATCAATAACCAGGATCAATGAATAAGAACGGCACCATATCAACCCTACTTCAGGGAGTAGTTCGCAGCTACTCCCAAATTTTCTTCTCGGAGAGTTACTGGTTTGCGATACCACTTATTATCGTTTCGTTTCTCGATATTTCGGCAGGCTTAAGCGGATTGCTTTCGGTGGTAACGGCCAATCTTGCTGCCTCGTTTCTGCATTTCGACAAACATATAACCATCAAGGGACTTTACGGCTTCAATAGCCTATTGGTGGGATTAGGGTTAGGCTACCACTACGAACTCACCATGGTTATAGTAGCTATGGCAATCCTTGCGGGCTTCTTAACACTACTTGTAACGCTAGCTTTTCAGGGAATCCTGGGTAAGTATTACCTGCCCTACCTCTCCATCCCCTTTGTATTCAGCCTATGGATTGTTTTCAGTGCAGGGTGGTTAGCTACTGGAGTGGAGGATAATCCAAGCGGCTTATACATCGTCAATCAACTTTTTGGCTTGGGAGGGAATCCGTTAGTTAATCTTCATCAATGGTGGATTGAGCATATTACCTCAACCTTTCTGAACGGCTACTTCCTCTCCCTTGGCGCAATATTCTTTCAGTTTAATGTCTTTGCAGGGTTGGTGGTAGCAATCGCACTACTTTTCTACTCCCGAATTGCATCCCTTCTTTCCTTGCTAGGGTATAGTGTTGCCTTTGGTGCCTACTCATTTTTGGGAATGGATATGACTCAGTTGGGTTACAGCTTTATCGGATTCAACTTTATTCTAGGAGCCATTGCCATTGGAGGATATTTCTACGTTCCATCCAAGCAATCATTCTTTTGGGCGGTGGCAATAACACCCATCATTGCCTTGGTTGCAGCAGGATTGTTTGGATTGTTGAAACCCCTGAATCTGACGCTCCTCTCGCTCCCCTTCAATTTGATCGTAATTACCTTTCTCTACGCTTTTCGATTCAGAACGATACCCGGAAAATTAAAAGAAGTTATTATTCAGGAGGGAACACCAGAGCGCAACCTTTACTCCCACCAAAGTTTTACCAAACGATTTCCAAACTATGGCTGGCTTCACATAAAGCTACCGTTCTACGGGGAATGGCAAATCAGCCAAGGGCATGACGGTGAGGAAACCCACCAGGGCGAATGGGCCAGCGCTTGGGATTTCATCATAACCAACAGCGAATTGAGCCAGTATGCCAACGAAGGAAATGAACTAAAGGATTACTACTGTTTTGGTCAGAATGTAATTGCACCGGCCGATGGCGTAGTGGTTGTTACCGAGGATGGTATAGCCGACAACACCCTTGGAGAGGTAAACACGCTTAAAAACTGGGGAAACACAGTTATAATTAAGCATGTGGAAGGAATATACACCAAGCTGTGCCACCTCCAAGAGAGCTCAATAACCGTTAAGGTTGGCGACAGCGTTCACTACGGACAGATAATTGGTAAGGTAGGAAACTCAGGCCGATCGCCTTTCCCACACTTGCATTTCCAACTTCAGGCAACCCCTTACATAGGGTCAAAAACGTTAAAATACCCTCTATTCGCCTACATGGAGAATGGAAAAGAGATTAAAACATTCAGCTATCCGGAGAAAGATCAAAAGGTAAAATCCATTGAGGAGAGTCCCCTACTTAACAAGGCCCTTAACTTGATGCACGGCACTGTTCTAAGCTGGAATATTGAAACGGCAAAGGGAATGGATACCGCTAAGTGGGAGGTATTCACCGACACTTACAACAAATCATACCTCTACTGCCATGCGACAAAATCGGTAGCATATTTCCTGAACGATGGCGTCTACTTCTACTTCACCCATTTCGATGGAGATCACAAATCGCTGCTTTATGCATTCTATCAGGCGGCCTTTAGGTTACCGCTTGTGCATATCGACGGATACGTCTCCACCGACTTTCTCCCAATAAACCAAACCTTTGGAGGATGGAGACTATTCCTACAGGACATAGTTGCACCGTTCTACCTCTATCTGAAAGCATCCATCAAGGTGAAGATGGAAAGCACAGGTTCGGAGTTCGAAATGAAAAAGGTTGAGTACAGATCAGAACTTTTCGGTTACTCCTTCAATCGGGTAGTTTGGACAAAAAGTTTTATACTCGAAATAAGCAACGACAATCGTTTGAAACTAATCGATCAGAACAAAAAAACTACAGCCATATGCGAATCATACTAACCGCGTTGATGTTGGCTTTCGCAACAGCCTCGTTTGCACAAAACGATTTTATATCGCTCGATAAGCAAAATTACGACTACTACCTACAAGGGGATTATAAAAACCTTAAGGAAACGGGAGAGAAAATGATTGCACAGGGAATCGATTACTACTTTCTGCGCATGCGTTTGGGGATACTGGCCTATAACAATCAAAAGTATGCCAGCGCAGTAACACACTTTACCAAGGCACTGGAGTTAAACTCCTTGGATACTATTTCGCGCGGATATATCTACAGTAGCTATCTCCTTTCGGGTCGTGTAGCGGATGCCAACCTTTACCTTGGATCGTTAGGAGAGGACGAAAAAAACAGTGCGTTAAAGTCCATAAAAGAGCCAGAGTTGTTGCAGATTTACTTGGGCACCTATATCACCAACTCAACAACCAATAACCTTAACTACAAGATAGTTGATAATACTACCGTAATCTATGCTGGGATTGAAAGCTATCTCTCGAGCAGAATTAAGGGAACTCTTGCCTACACCAACTTTCGAAAAACAGGTAGCATCACCCAAAGTAGTGCTTTAGCAAGAAACAATCTCAACACCAACCAAAATCAGCTCTATGCCAAGTTAACCGGATATGCATTTTCGGGATGGGAATTTTCAGGGTTTGCCCACGCTGGATTCTATTTCGAAAAAACAACTTCAGGACAAGGAAATGGAAACTCACAAAAGCAAATCAACGGTGAGTATTTAGGAGGTATTGGAATTGCAAAAAATGGGTTTAAAGTTCGAACGGGAGTAAACATATCCTATAGTAATTTCGGCAGCTCAACCCAAGTTAGGGGTGAAGGATACCTTACTTACCTCCCCTTTGGAAACACTAACTTTTACCTTACTACAGGTGGAATGTTCCAATCCGATAAACAATGGGGTGAAACGTATCAAGTAAATCAAGAAATTGGGTGTAAGGTTTTCAAATTCCTTTGGCTGGAAGCAGGAATCATCAAAGGCAATTCATTCCTATACGCACGAAATCAAGGTATGGTAATGAGTAACTCCTTACTAATCCCCGCCACTACCATTTATGGCAACCTCCATCTTATGCTTGGCAAACAATTTATGCTAACCCTTTCGCCATACTACAACCAAAACGAGATATATTTCTGGGATCTGACATCAAATACTCGAACCGATAAGCTAACTTACAATGCATTTGCTGCTGCCGTTAAGCTCACTTACAAGTTTAAATAGCGTGAAACATAGTCCCATGCACAAAAAAGAGAATAAATTACACGTTCAACGATACTGATTCACTAAAAACAAAATATTATGAAACGACTAACATTACTAGCTGTTTTTCTTCTATCAGTCCTTGTATCGAATTCACAAGACTATACGAAGCTCATTGCAGCATTCAGCGACAGCTACGCAAAGGAGAAGGCGGAAAAGTATGGTGAGGCAGTAACCGTAATGAAGGGTTACTACGACGAAAAATCCTACGAAATCAACCTACGTCTTGGCTGGCTAACCTACCTTCAAGGGCAGTTTGCCGAATCGATTAACTACTACGGCAAAGCCATTGAACTCATGCCCTATGCCATTGAACCCCGCTTTGGATTGGCCTTGCCAGCCTCAGCAATGGGCAACTGGAATTTGGTTTTGGTGCAGTATAACAAGATTCTCGCTATCGACCCCAACAACACAGTAACGCTCTACCGCATGGGGCTTATCTCCTACGACAAGAAGGATTACAAGCAAGCCTACCAATATTTCGAAAAGGTTTCGAACCTTTACCCTTTCGATTACCAAAGTTTGCTCATGCTGGCATGGACCAACCTCAAGCTGGGAAAAACGCGCGAAGCAAAAATCCTATTCAACAAAGTTTTACTATACAGCCCTCAGGATGCAAGCGCAAAAGAGGGACTGGGGATAATTAAGTAGAACTGAATCACTAAAAAAGTGCGGCAGGTATTCCGATATCGTAATAGATAAGTGATGGGGTGGTAAATCGAAAGCATTTACACCCCAACTTCACCTCTTCGGACTTTATTCCTTAACTTGACAAGAATCCCAACTGCGTCAAAACCATGAAAATTCACAACAAAAGAATAGTCTACACAGAGATTGGCCTCGTCGCATTTGTATGGATGGTGCTTGTGCTTACTCCCATACTTTTCCGGGAGGACATATACAGCCCCATAATGCGAAGTGTTATCGTTCAGTTGGAAATTACCATTCCGCTCTTGGTTGTATTCCTTATCAATCGGTTTATCCTTGTCCCTAAATTGCTATTTAAAGGAAAACAAACCCTGTTTATCGTATCCGTTTTGGGTGTTATTCTCCTGTTTACGTTTGGTTCATTTATCTATGATAAAATGGAGGTAAAATCGAAACCACCCAGCGTGCTCCCTTCCGGAAATCAAATAATGTCCACCCCCGATAATCCAATGATCCTGCCACCATACTCGCTCCCCGGAGGTAACGATCCATTTGGGAATCTTCGTCCCATTCAGCCACATAAGCAAAGGCCCATCCCACCCTTTGCCAATTTTCTAATTCTCGCTATTCTGGTGGTTGGATTCGATACTGGTTTACGATCGAGTCTTCGCTGGATGGAGACAGAAAACGAAAAGGTAAGTCTCGAAAAGGAGAACATAGCCACGCAGCTGGTGCTACTGCGCAACCAAGTGAGTCCTCACTTCTTCATGAATACGCTCAATAATATCCATGCGCTGGTCGATATCAATACTGAGGAGGCAAAGGAATCCATCATAAAACTCTCGAAAATGATGCGCTACCTCCTCTACGAAACCCAGACCGAAGCCACCACACTAACGCGGGAGGTAGAATTCCTCCACAGCTACATCGACCTTATGAAGCTGAGATATAACGAGAAGGTAAGCATCACCCTTACGCTTCCCACCACTATCCCAGAAAAGATAATGCCACCATTCCTCTTTACCTCACTCATTGAGAATGCCTTCAAGCACGGCGTAAGCTACCGGGAAGAGTCATTTATCAACATCGATCTTATGGTAAGCGATGATCGCCTTATGCTGATTATAAAGAATAGCAAGGCCAACAAAACTCATACAGACAATTTTTCGGGCATAGGCCTCGACAATACCCAAAAGCGATTGGCCCTTCTCTACGGAGATACCTACCATCTGGACATTATCGACGCCGACAATATATTCACCGTGAACTTATCTATTCCGCTATGATTAGATGCATTGCAATTGACGACGAACCCCTTGCCCTTCGACAGCTTGCCGAATATATCTCCAAAACACCATTTCTGGAGTTGGTAGGTCAGTGCGAAAGTGCCCTGCAAGCCATCGAGATGCTCGAGAACAGCCCCACCGATTTACTCTTTGTGGACATCAACATGCCCGATCTCAGCGGAATGGATTTTGTCAAGAGTCTCGAGAACCCACCCATGATTGTTTTTATCACCGCCCATAGCGAACACGCGCTCGAAGGTTTTCGGGTAAATGCCATCGATTATCTACTCAAACCCATTGGCTATAGCGATTTCTTAAAGTCCGCCAATAAAGTAAAGGCGCTCTTCGATACCCAGCATCAAAAGCCCGATGAGGTCAAAAGCAACAAAGAGTTTCTTTTCATCAAATCGGAGCACAAGCTCTTGCGCATCAACTTCGACGACATCAAGTATATCGAAGGGATGAACGAATACATCCGACTCCACCTCACAAATGCCAAACCCGTGATGACGCTCCTAAGCATGAAAGCCATTGAAGAGCAACTACCCAGCGATCGGTTTATGCGAGTGCACCGCTCCTACATTGTAAATCTCACCAAGATCTCGGTAATCGAGCGCAGCCGAATCATTTTCGACGAGAAAGTCTACATCCCCATTAGCGATCAGTATAAGGCAAAGTTCCAAAGCTACATCGACAATAACTTTTTACCTTAGACGTGAAAGGGTCAAAGATGGCTGAGCGCAAAGTGGAATTACAATAGCGCTGTAGTTGTAAGAACGCCTCTGTGTATCTCTATGCATTTTTTCTCTGTGGCCTCCGTGGTTATTTCTTTTCATTGGCACATTTTCTCCAAATTCACTTAAGCCGCA